>CAYYGS010000006.1:0-20991 GCA_964471335.1 uncultured Jutongia sp. | reverse complement strand
TGTTGTTGAATTGATAAAAACAGGAGGACACTAATAATGGTCAGCAGGATGCCGAGCCAAAGCTTATATCGGAAGGTCTGGCGCACACCTTCGTTATCGCCCTGACCGAAGAACTGTGCCGTGAAAATTCCGGCGCCTGATACACCACCGAAAATGCAGAGACTGTATACGAAGATCAACTGATTGACAATAGCAGCTCCTGACATGGGTTCTGTGCCAATCCGGCCAATCATAATATTATCTAAAAGTCCCACAAAATTAGTAAAGCCGTTTTGGATCATAATGGGTAGGGCAATCATAAGAACACGCTTATAAAAAGCTTTGTCGCCGATAAATTTTTGTCTGAAATTTTTTGCAATTGTTTTCATCAGATTTCCCTCCTTTTTTAGAAACGTGTTTCTATATTATCTGGAAATGATTAGAAATGCAATAACATTTTTTTGTGATGAGATTAGAGAAGCCTTCTGATCAGGGAAAACAGGGGATTCATTCAATGAAAATATAATGAATTAAAGGCTTGTAGTGACTTTTTTGACATGATACAATATACATAATTTATGAAAATAAGTGTGAACGAGAAGAGAACAGAAATTTCTTCTTTTTTTGATATAAATTATGCTGAATTTGCGCATTTTGCAGTTCATTTTTAGCATTTTCTGTTTTGCCGGAGAGATGATACAGTCTGTTTCCGGCACATGGTGGGTGAAATCCGGGGAGTGCAGATGATTTGAGCGGGCAGAAGGAAAGGAGGATAGAGAACACGCAAGGCGGCTGCATATTTTAAGAAGTAATTAAGTTATTTAGTGAATAGAAAGGAGACAACACGTTGAATAAGAAGGCGAGAAAATATTTATCTATTTTAATGGCGCTGGCACTGGCACTGACATCTGTGGTATGGCCGCAGACGGGTCAGAGTGCAAAGGCGGCAGAGCTTTCGGAAGAGGAGAAAGTAGCTGTACCAGATGGTGGACATGAGACAATGCAGGAATTTTCGTTGGAGCAGCTGCAGAAAGTCGATCCGAATATTACATATGAAAAGGTAAAGGGTACAAAGGTAAAGGTGTACATTCATGTGACGGAAAGCCATGAATATTCCTATCTGAAGGTACGTGGTGGTGATATTTCAGCAGATAGTTTTTCCAATAAGGAGCTGGTAGGGCCGCTTTGTACAAGGAAATCCAGCAGCAACTCACCATATATTTTACATCTGGGTTATGGTACAGATGCGGGGTATGGTTCCGGTGTTGGAGCAAAGGGAAGCGGTAATTATCTGTTTGCGGATACCGCAGTGTCTAAGGGCAGTGATGATAAGACTGCAGGAATACGTCTGACCCGCAGGACAACAGATGTGGAGGCTTATATTATCGGTATTGTTTTTGGTGATGTAGCTTCCCTGTCATTCTCAGCACCGAGTAAAGATGGCACAGTTGTGAGTACAGGCGGCGCGGTTACGATTACAGCTACAGGTGGCGCAGTTTCGGTTACAAAGGGCTTTGATGCGGCAAAAGCAAATGTTGAGAGCCATGAGCTGGATGAGACAGACGAGGCGCCAAAATCGGAAGAAGAGAAAAAGGCAGATGCAATTGAAGCAATAAAGCCTGTATTAGAAAAGGCAAAGAAATATACAACGGATAGTATATTGGATCAGGATGTATGGAAAAGCCTGCAGGACGCTATTGCAGCAGCCGAAGCGGTGATTGCAAGCGATACATCAACTTCGGATGAAGTAAAGCAGGCGAACCAGACATTGGAGAGCGAGATTGCCAATGCAGAGACAGAGAATGATCGAGTTAAGACCAGAGCCGGTATTTTATCGGCTGTTACGTATTGCAAGGAATTAAAGGCAGAGGATTATACAGCAGAGTCTTTTGCAAAGCTGGAGCCGGCTATTAAAACAGCAGAGGCAGCATATGAAAATAAAAATGATACCAGACTGAATTATAAGGCGGCCAGAGATGCCATTGAGGCTGTGCGTGTCGCATTGGTTCCGAAGGTGTCTGAGGTGCCCAGCAATCCAAGGGACTTCCGTATATTGAGCAAGAGCGAAGTTGTGGAGGAAATGGGTTCCGGTATTAATCTGGGAAATACGATGGACGGCGGTCTGTATGATGTGTCAGAAACAGGCTGGCAGGCATACAAGACGACGAAGGAGTATATCAAGGCGCTTCACGATGCCGGATATAATACTGTCCGTATCCCTGTAACATGGGGAAAGTGGATCAAGGAAGATTATACGATTGACGAGTCGTGGATCGGCCGCGTGCAGGAGATTGTGGATTATTGTGTCGATCAGGATATGTATGCGATCATCAATATTCATCATGACGGCGCTGCAAATCATGACGACCGTGGTAATAATCCGTTGTGCTGGTTAAATACATATGAGCAGGATATTGAGAAAGTGTATCAGAAATATGCTGGTGTGTGGACGACGATTGCAGAGCGTTTTAAGGACTATGACGAGCATTTGATCTTTGAGAGCATGAACGAGGTGACAGACTCTCACGGGAAACAGACAAATGAGGATACGGCGGTATTGAATGCATTGAATCAGTTATTTGTCAATACCGTGCGTGCGACCGGTTCTAATAACCTGAAGAGATGGCTTGCGATCACAGGCCGCTTTGCGACATACAGCACGGGAACTGTCCTGCCGGAGGATACGCTGGCTGATAAGGGCGAGGCAGGGACAACGCGTATGATGTTCTCCGTACATATTTACAAGTCAAATTCATCCGTCAGGTGGTCTCTCAGTAATTTGAAGGAGTGGCAGAGTTCACTGAATAGCAGCACAAATAATGTGAAGAAACTTGATCCGGAGATGCCGTTGTATGTAGGAGAATATGGAGTCAGGACGCAGAAGCAGACTGGTTCGGAAACGGGATATAATAATACAGAACGTGCCCTGAATTATGAATTCTGTACGGCAGTTGCCGCTTTTTATGGAGCAGTGCCGGTTGTCTGGGATCAGGGTACAGGCAATTACGGTGGCGTAAAGACAGAGACAGGAATATTTACTGATTGGGACCGCCCTGCATTAAAGCCGGTCTATGATAATGTGGTATATGCTACGATCCGTGGTTCTCTGGAAAAGGGCAGAAGCGAGAAAATAGATGAGTTGATGGAGACGATCTATAAGAGCTATGGACATGCGACCACAAGTGATAATGGTGTTTCTACGGATCCGGAGCTTACTCCGGCAACGGATATTCAGGTTACTGCTGCAGAGGGTGTGGTTACAGACGGTGTGATCTCCATGAAGGAGGGAGAACGTGTCACATTGGATGCGGTCTCTGATTCCTCCAGAGATATCGTTCTGTGGAGCACAGATGATGACAGTGTTGCAACGGTTTACGGTGGGAAGATCCACGCAAGGGGAGAAGGTTCCACGAAGATCTACGTGAAGACTCAGCTGAGCGATGTTGTGAAGGAATTTACAGTCAATGTCCAGGCTGACCGGACTATCATAGAGGACGATGAGATTATTATAGATAAGACGGAACTCACGGTAGAGGAAAATACAAACGCTGTTCTGAATGTGAAATTAAAGTCCAGTGGCAGCATGAAGGGACTGACGTTTACTTCTTCTAATGAAGATGTCGTAACAGTCAGCCAGAGTGGTGTAATCTCTGCGAAGGCGCAGGGTGTGGCATATGTTGTAATTTCCTCTAAGACGGGAGTAGCAGAACTTGTGAAGGTTACAGTACCGAAAAATACACTTCATGAGACACTCAGCCTGGCCCTTATGGTGTACAAAGATGGTGCAGGAAACCCAGGTCAGCCAATTTCTGTGACGGGAGATGGACAATATACAGTGACGTGGGATTTAGAGAGAGACAAACCAAAAGAGGATTTTGAGTTTAAAGATTTCGGATCAATTTATATCAGTGACCAGAATCCTTCCGCAAAGGTAGTAAAAAAAGCAAGGATTCGCTATGATGAGGTCAAGGTAAATGATACAGTTCTTACTATTACAAAGCCTGACTTCAAAAATGCGATGAAAATGGGGACTTTTGATACGGGTGACCCGGTGAATGCATGGAATGGCAATGCGGTAGAAGAGATAGTAGCTGGTTCTGCACAATATACATTGAACTTCAGCACTGTGGATAAACCGACAAAATTGAGTGTGACATTCACATTGGAGGGTGTGCAGTTTGCCGAGATTAAGACATTAAAGAAAAATGAAGCAACCGCGATGGAATCTGCTGTTGAGACAGATGTTGTTGTTGATGCTGTGGGAGAGACAAAGGAGTTGGATGTTATTCTAACGCCGAAGGATACGGATTCCTATGTGACATTCTATTCAACGAACCCGTCTGTTGCAAATGTAAGTAATAAGGCATTGGCAGTAGATAAAACGGGGCATGTCAAGACAGAGATTCAGACATTGGCAAAGGGTACGACGCAGATTATTGGTATTACGGAAAATGGCTTGAAAGTAGTGTATAATGTTTATGTGGAGGAAGAGCCGCCCGTGGAGCCGAGTACGCCTCCAAGCGACGAACCAAGTACACCTCCGAGCGATGAGCCGAGTACGCCTCCGAGCGATGAGCCAAGTTCAGAACCAAGTGCCAAGCCAACAGAGCCGGTGGCTACAGAACCGGTGGCTACAGAACCTGTAACCCCGCCGGATACGCAGCCGACTGCACCGGTGCCGAGCGCAGCCGTACCACAGCCGACACAGGCAGTGCCGACACAGCCGGCGTCAACGCCTGCCGTTACGTCTGGTGGTGAGGAGGGCACGTCCAAGACTCAGACAGTAGACGGTGCGAAATATACGGTGGTGAGCGAGGCGTCTAAGACAGTGGAATATATGGGGCCGACAAGCAAGAGCAAGAAAAGTATTACGATCCCTGCCACGGTGAAAGTGAAGATCAGGGGCAAGAAGACGAAGTGCAAGGTAGTCAGTGTGGCAAAGAATGCATTTAAGAATAATACGAAGGTCAAAAAGATCACCGTAGGCAAGAATGTCAAGAACATTAAGGCCAATGCATTTAGTGGCTGTAAGAATCTGACGACGATTGTGATCAAGTCTGCCGTGCTAAAGAAGGTCGGCAAAAATGCACTGAAGGGCGTATCAGCCAAGTGCAGAATAATCGTGCCGAAGAAGAATCTGAAAGCATATAAGAAGCTCTTTAAGGGCAAAGGGCAGGCGGCTACGGTAAAGGTAGTTACAGCCTGAGGAATCAATTTAATAAACGCATCCCTGTTTGTGTAAGCCAAACGGTGTTTGGCTCTGCAAAGCCAGCATGCTGGAAGGGGTGAAGGGACTGCCGCCTTTATGGGAAACCATGGGCGGCAGTTTTTTGCGCGAAGGCAAAGTGAGGGCACAAGATGTCCAGTGGACATCTGTTTTGTGCGGACCGAAACGGAGTGAAGAAGTGTCTGTGCTTGCACAAGACTATCCGAGCGCGCCCGCGAACCCGAGCAGTCTCGCGAAGCGTGACGCTCGTGGTTATTTGTAGGAAATTTTTCCAGTATAATTTTGTTTGACACTTTGCCATTGTTGCGACAATATATATACAGAAGCGGAGAATATTCCCGGCAGGGAATTCCCCATAGGGGAAGGAGGACAGGAATTGACAACAGAAGAAATGGAGTGTCTGGTGGAAAAACACATGGCTTCTGTGTTTCAGTTCTGCTGTTACCTTACGGGAAACAGGGAGGAGGGAGAGGAGCTTTGCCAGGAAACTTTTTTGAAAGCGGTAGAAATGCGCCGTAAAATTCACGTCAGAGACGCGGATGGAAGGAGCGCAAGAAATTATTTTATTGGAATTGCAGTAAACCTTTGGAAGAATGAACGTAGAAAGCAGGGAAGGAGACAGAGAATTATTCCGATGGTTCCTTGGGCGGAGGATGCGATGGAGAGAGTCAGTGATGCGGTTGATCTGGAGGATACGGTCATACGTAAGGAGATGCTTCGGGAGGTGCAGAAGCAGATACAGCTGCTCCCGGATGCGCAGCGCATTGTGGTAAATATGTATTACAGTGCGCAGATGGGAGTAGGTGACATTGCGCAGATATTACATCTCCCGAAGGAGACTGTAAAAAGCAGGCTGCGTCTGGCAAAGGGGAAAATCAGGAAAGGAATGGAGGTGAAGGGATATGAATACTGATCGTGATTCTCTGGATGAGCTGATTCGGGAGTCTTTTGCGGAGGAAATGCTGCCACCGGCGGGATTTCAGGAAAGGCTGTTTGAAAAGATGGAAGCGATAGACGAGAGGAGGGGCTCCCGGATTCCGGCGGCCTGCGCTGCGGTTATTGCTTTAGTTCTGTTGACCGGCGCCGCGGTTCTGTGTCAGGGTGTGTACTCAGACCAGGGCCGAAAGGATGCAGTGTATCAGGACGCTCGTCATCCGGCAGGGGGAAAGGATATGTCTCAGGGGAGAGGAAATGATGAAGAAGGAAACCATCATTCGGATCCATCCTGGAGAGGCACTACGGAAGAAGGGAGTCATGACTCGGGTCAATTGGAGAGAGGGGCTGGTGAAGCAGGGGGTGGCGGCTCAAATCAATCCAGAGGGAAAATTGGTGGAGTAGAAGGTAACAGTTCGGAGCGGTCCTGGAATACCGGACAACCTGCATCAGCGTCGCCGCAGGGGGAGACACCGGCGAAGGATGGGACGGGGCAGGACACTTATTATGAAGTGGCCGGGGTGGAGGATAAGACACCGATGACACCGGAGGTGCCTCAGACAGCCGTTCCGGCAGCAGTCAAAATTCCAGGTGGTATTGTGATATCCGGCAGCGAGGTTGCACTGGATGCGCCTACACTTCGGACGGCAGCTCCCAGCCAGACGACGGCATCGATGGCGCCGCAGGCGACAGATTTTCTGGATCCTGGAGTGTCTGATGGGATTGTCTGCAAGGTGGCGTCCTTCGTATTAGAAAGAAGGATTACACCGTCCGAAACTGTTCCTGCGGCATCAGCCGACGTGGTTCAGCCGGTTGAGGAAACTCCATCGGTTATTGTGACTCCGTCTGCTGAGGAGACGGCATCAGCTGAGGCGACTCAACCGGTTGAAGAAACTCCATCCGTTGATGGGACTTCGTCGGTTGAGGAGATTGTGCCAGCCGAAGGGATTCCCGATGTGCCGACGCCCGGCCCTGTGGGGGGAAATGGGGAGGAGAAGCCAACGTGGAATCCGTCAGAAGGGATCAGGATGCTTGATTCGTCCGCGGCATGGGAGGAACTCATACAAAATCTTCAAAAGGAAAATATGATGCAGCAGTATGATATGAGTGCATGCAGTGACATGGCACAGCGTTATGATTCCCGCTTTTTTGAAGAACACACACTTTGTGTAATGATGACAGAGGAAGTGCCGGGGAGCGAATTCACCTTTGTGGAAGCAAGGGGAGAAAAAGGGATTTTGCATATTACTCTGCAGTGTCACAGAGGAAGGGAACAAACGGGGAAGGTCCTGTATATGTGCATTGTGGAGGTAGAAAAAGATTCGGATGATTCTTATGGGGAATTTCAATTGCGGATGGTTTATTAAAGGGAGACAGATGACTGCAATGCGGCAAGGTTTCTTTGCGTTTTGGTTTACAGGTACAGAAAGGAAAGGGTGATATTATATGAAATATTTAAAAAGGGGATATGTTCCGGTACTGTTGATTGGTCTTTTGGCTGTTTTGGTGCACACACCACAGCAGTCCATGGCGGCAAAGGCACCGGAGCTTAATAAGGCGAAAACAAATGTGCAGGAAAAGAAAAAGGTGACGCTTCATTTGAAACGCGCGCAGAAGAAGGTAAAGTGGAAAAGCAGTAATAAGGCAGTTGCTGTGATAAAGGGCGTGTCCGGCAAGAGGAGCCAAAGGGTAATGGTTTATGGAAAAAAGGCAGGAAGCTGTAAGATTACGGCGCAGTCTGCCGGACGCAGATATTCCTGTCGGCTTACTGTGAAAAAAGGAAAGCAAGGGGACCAGGAAGCGAAACCCGAAGAACCAAAGCCAGAAGAAAAAACAACGGCGATTACACAGGGCGCGATAGGAGTCTATGTGTCAGGAGTGACTGCGACAGAGAATTCCCTTTCTGTCGATGTGACTTATTATAATGGCAGCCTGAATCCGGGACAGGAGGCTTGTTACGGTGAGTCCTTCTATATTCAGAAGAAGGAGGGAGACAGCTGGGTGGCAGTAGAGCCTGCGGAGCCGATGGCATTTCCGGCAGTCGCTATCCTGTTGAGGAATCAGACAGAACAAAAGAAGACCTACAAGATGCCAAAGACAGCGCAGCCTCTGACTTCCGGCCGTTATCGAATCTGCGTATTTCTCAGTGCGGGATATTATTCACAGGATGCTGCCAATGCAGGGGTATATCAGGAACCGGTAATTTATAATCAGGCAGAATTTGACATAGTGCTTCCTTTCAGCGGAGGAAGTGTATCAGGAACGGCAGTGCCGGCGCCAAGTGCAGGTGTTACAACGCCGGGTATACCGGAGAATCCAACGCTTGTACCATCAGCGACTTCTGCTGTTGCAACTGCGCCTCCGGTGGGTACACCGCTCGTTCCGTCGGCGTCCCCTGCTGTTGCAACTGCGCCTCCGATGGGGACATCGACACCTGCGTGCACTGAAAATCCGAATGTGCCGCAGAAAAAGATGGGGGCAAAGGTAACATCTGTAAACCATACGGAATCCTCTATCGATGTCACAATAAGCTTGTACAATGGATTTTATGACTGGGGGTTAGGATATTCGTATGCCTTTACGATAGAGAAGGAGGTAGATGGCGAGTGGGTAACTGTCACTAGTAAGGACCCTCAGGCGTTTCCGTGCGTAATAATTTTATTGTCACCACAGTCACAGGGGGAGATGACGTATCGTATTACAGATACTGAGTCGGAGGTGACAGCAGGCCATTACCGTCTGTGTACGGATCTTTACCCTATGGAAGCTTTCTCTGAAATAGTAATAGATTACCAAAAGCCTGTGGTAGAGACAGATTTTGAATTTGATATTCCATGATTATGACGATACCGCATGCGGTATGATCGAAATAAAATGGCAGGACTTCTGTTTTTAGAACAATGAATATTTACGGAGGAGGAACACATACTAATCTTGTGACGGAGAATCAAATAAATAAATGCGCGAAAAATGTGCGCAGAAATGAGGATTAGTATGGCAGGAGTAAATATTCACAAAAGTATGACGGAAATGCCGGGAAGCCCATATTATCCGGCAGATACGGATTTGGGCGAGGTGAAAAATTTGTCGGAGATGACAGAGGAACAAAAGAGGAAATTAATCACGGAATGCAAGCTGGCAAAGGCGCAGGATCTGCATACACAGCTGATAGACCGGATATCGAGCAACAATTTTCAGTGATAAGAGGAATCAATAAGAACAGATTGCCATAGAAAATGTGGAATGGATATCATGACATTTTCTATGGCAGTTTTTGTGTTAAAAATATTTGCATTCATTGAATTTATATATTATAATACAGAAAGTGTATGTCTTTCAGAAATATGGTTATCCCCAGACAAACGGGTATGCGGAGGTAAGATGATATGACGGTGAAAGAATGTTATGATAAAATCGGAAATTACGAGGAAGTGGTTTCCCGTCTGATGAATGATACGATTGTGAAGAAATTTGCATTGAAATTTTTAAATGATCCAAGCTATGACAGGCTTTGTCAGGCGGTGGAGAACGAGGATTATCCGGAGGCCTTTCGTCAGGCCCATACCTTAAAGGGGGTTACGAATAATCTTGCATTGACTCCTCTGTGTAATATAAGCAGTGAAGTTACGGAGTTATTGCGGGATGAGCAGCCGCATGATGTCAGTGATCTAATGGCACAGCTGAAGGAGACGTATCAGGAAACGATAGAGAATATTAAGCAGTTATGATTCAGAAATATTTCGGCATGAGATAGCCGCATCTGTTGATGCGGCTATCTTGATGTCAGTTGGGGCGGCATGGAGGATTAGGATGAAGATAGCAATTTATGGAAAAGGTGGTATCGGGAAGTCAACCGTAGCATCGAATATAGCGGTTGCACTGGCGCAGAAGGGAAAGCGCGTGATGCAGATCGGATGTGATCCGAAGGCGGATTCTACGATGGCCCTGCGTCATGGCGAGCCATTACCTACCGTGCTTCAAACGGTTCGAGAAAGGGGAAATGCGTTTTCGCTGGACGATATTACATCCGTAGGATATGCAGGTGTCATCTGTGTGGAGGCAGGTGGACCGATTCCGGGCCAGGGGTGTGCCGGCAGAGGGATTATTACTGCGTTGGAAAAATTACAGGAAAAGGGAGCTATGGAGCATTTTGCGCCGGACATTGTCCTTTATGATGTGCTGGGAGATGTTGTCTGCGGCGGCTTTGCCATGCCGATGCGCAGTGGTTATGCACAGAAGGTGTATGTAGTGACCTCCGGGCAGAATATGTCTATTTATGCGGCAGCAAATATTGCGATGGCGGTAGAACATTTTCAGGGGCGCGGATATGCTTCTCTGGGAGGTGTGATTTTAAATCACAGAGATGTTGACAATGAGTATGAAAAGGTGGAACAGTTTTGTCAGGATGTACATTCGCAGATTACAGGAGAGCTTCCGTTGAGCCGGTTGATCCAGGAGGCAGATGGAAAACATCAGACGCTGATGGAGGCCTTTCCGGACAGTGAGGAAGCAGAGTGTTTCCGGCAGCTGGCGGCTGCTGTCACGGAGGAATCGAGGTGAGAAAGGCATGCTGAGGCAAATTGGAGGAAAGGGATGCACAGAGGCAGATGATGCAGGTGCATCGGTAGAGATCGGGAATGCATCTTTCCCGGCGCCCTTTTATGAGGGGTTGGAATATAGCCCGCCGGCCAGAGGGACCTGGAATATTGTACATACCGGAATGCTGATCCCGGAGTCGCATCAGATCTTTGTGTGTGCACAGGGATGTCTGCGCGGGGTTGTACTGACCGCCGCAGAGATGGGGGCAATGGGACGGTATTCTTCTATTCTGATCCGAGAGGAAAATGTGTTGGATGGGACAATGGAACAGTTGATGATTGAGGGAGTGACAGACATCCTGCAGAAGCTTTCCTATCGGCCGAAAGCGATTCTTTTGTTTATCAGCTGTCAGCATTTTTTTCTTGCCTATGATCAACAGATTGTATTTCAGACCTTACGGGAACGGTTTACGGATATACGATTTATGGATTGCTATATGATCCCTACGCTGCGAAAGAGCGGCCTGACACCGGATCAGAAGATGCGGGTGCAGCTTTTTAGCCTTTTGGAGCCGATGGAGCGGCAGGCAGACAAGGTTAATCTTTTAGGAAGCAATCTGCGGGTCAGCCCCGGTTGTGAGTTGTTGAAGATCCTGAGGGAAAATAATTTTCAGGTCACGCAGCTACAGGACTGCAGGAACTTTGATGGTTATCTGAATATGGCGCAGGCAGCGGTCAACATCGTATATGAACCGATGGCGATTCCGGCGGCAAAGGAGCTGGAAAGACGCCTGGGACAAAGATATCTGTATTTGCGTTTTGTCTTCCGGGATGAGGAAATCCAGCAGAATTATGAAAGGCTCGCAGAAGCTTTGAATATTGATGTTCCGGATTTGGGACATCAAAGGCGGCGATCGCGTGAGTCGTTACATCGTGTCAGAGAGAAGATTGGCAATACGCCGATTGTAGTTGATTATACCTTTACTTTCCAGATATTGAACTTTGTCAGGATGTTGATAGAAGAGGGATTTCGTGTCACGGAATGTATCGCGGATGCATTTTCACCGGAAGAGGAAGCTGATTTTATCTGGCTTAAGGAACATGCACCCGGGCTGCGGATTACCTCCGGCAGACATCCGGAACTGCGCATGGCGAAAAGGGAACGGCCGGAGAAAACGCTTGCGATTGGGCAGAAGGCCGCGTTTCACACGGGAACGGACTACTTTGTCAATGTGGCGGAGAGCGGCGGGTATTTCGGCTATGACGGAATCGTTCAGATCGCGGCGCTGATGGAGGAGGCCTTTGAACAGCCGAAGGACACAAGGGATATCATACAGCGCAAGGGAATTGGATGTGAAAGTTGTATAATTTGAAAAAGGAGCAGAAATGAAACAGGTTGCGGGTTTACTTTCGACATATTCTTCGGATGAGTTTGGGATTTGTTCTGCGTTATATGAGCTGGGTGGAATGGTGGTGATGCATGATGCATCAGGCTGCAACTCTACCTATACGACACATGATGAACCACGCTGGTATGATATGGACAGCATGGTTTTTATCTCAGCGGTCTCTGAAATGGAAGCGATCATGGGAGATGATGAGAAGCTGATCCGTGATATCACAGAGACAGCGAAAAGATTGCAGCCCCGTTTTATCGCGGTGGTTGGGGCGCCGATTCCCTATATGATCGGAACAGATCTGGAGGCAGTGGCCGCGCTGGTTCAGCAGGAAACAGGAATCATCAGTATGGGATTTGCCGCCAATGGAATGCATCATTATACAAAGGGAATCGCTATGGCGCTGGAGGCAGTAGTGGAGCAGTTTTGTGAGCGTGGAGCTGAGCGGGACGACAGTGGCCAGATCGCTGTCAATATTCTGGGGGCAACTCCGCTTGATTTCGCATGGAACGGAAGTGTAGATTCTATCCGAAAATGGCTGGCGGCCGCCGGAATGCGTGTGAATGCCTGCCTGGCAATGGGGAGCAGTCTGGAGGAAATTGCGCAGGCAGGGAGGGCGCACGTCAATCTGGTAGTGTCATATGGAGGTCTGGCGGCAGCAGAAAAGATGTGTTCCATATTTGGGACACCTTATGTGGTCGGCGTACCTATCGGGAAAAAATTTGCATCATCGCTTGCGGAATCACTTCGTCTGGCGGTGCATACGGGTGAGAATATCGTGGGATATCAAACAGGGCAATTGTCAGAGGTTCCTGCGCCTGCATCGTCTGAGGGGCAGTTTGCTATTATTCGGGAAAGCGTCTATGCGGCATCGCTTGCGGCGGCGCTTGCCCTGGAGCGTGGGGTGTCTGCCAGGGTGCTCTGTCCCCTGGATACGGAGGATATCCTTTTGAGAGAAGGCGATATCAGGACGCCGGAGGAGGATGATATTATACGGGAGCTGGAAACGGCCGATTATGTGATCGCAGATGAGATGTATCGCCCGGTGTGCCAGAGGGGGCAGATGTTTTATCCGTTGCCGCACGAGGCGTTTTCCGGCAGGATTTATGATGCGGTGAATCCTGATTTGATGAATCGGCCGTTATAGATATTACGCGTATTATTTTCATAAGCTCGCAAAGGAGGCTCGCAGCATGAGTACAACCATGATAAAATTAGCAATTTATGGTAAGGGTGGAATCGGAAAATCGACCACGACAAGTAATCTGGCGGCAGCATTTGCACTGCTGGGTAAGAGAGTCATTCAGATTGGATGTGATCCGAAAGCGGATTCTACGATGAATCTTCTGGGAGGGACGCCGGTGATGCCGGTTATGGATTATCTGCGGGAATACGATGAAGAGCCGGAGGAATTGGGACAGATTGCGAAGGAAGGGTTTGGAGGTGTGCTTTGCATCGAGACGGGGGGGCCTACGCCGGGGCTGGGCTGTGCAGGAAGAGGGATTATTACGACATTTCAGCTGTTGGAGGAGTTGGAGCTTTTTGAAACATATCGGCCGGACGTGGTGCTGTACGATGTGCTTGGTGATGTTGTCTGCGGCGGCTTTGCCGCGCCGATTCGTGAAGGATATGCCGACCGGATTCTGATTGTGACATCAGGAGAGAAGATGGCGCTCTACGCGGCAAATAATATTAATACGGCCGTGAATCAATTTGAGGACCGGGGGTATGCTGACGTAGCAGGCATTATTTTAAATAGAAGAAATGTGGAAAATGAGAGGGAAAAGGTAGAGAGATTTGCGCGGGAAAACGGCTTGGAGATTATAGCTGATATTCCCAGAAGCCAGGATATTATACGGTATGAAGATATAGGGAAAACGGTGATCGAAGGGGATGCTGACCTGCCGATCAGCCGTGTGTATCTTGAACTGGCGGAGAGGCTGCTTTGCAATGAGGAGAAGACGAAAGGGACTGCTTTATGACATTGAAATGCTGAAAAGGGTTATAGCAGGTATCAATAGGATGTGTTGAATGGGCGGCAGCCGGGGAAGAACAGGAAATCAGGAGGTGTTCATGGAACAGGAAGTATATTATATTACTGCAGGGGAACTGGCGGAGCTTGGGAAGAAAAAAATCCCGGAGGAACTGCAGTCATCAAAGCATTTGATTTACAGCTCGCCGGCGACCCTGTCGTTTCATTCACCGGGGGCACAGGGCTTTGGAGTGAAGCGGGCGGGGCTGGCGGTGCCGGGATCTGTGATGCTTCTGGTCGCACCGGGGTGCTGTGGCCGCAATACAACGATACTCAGTAAGCTGGGGGGCTACAGTGAGAGATTCTTTTATCTTTTAATGGATGATACCGATATTATTACGGGACGCCATTTAAAAAAGATTTCCGGTGCGGTGAAGGAGATTTGTGATTCGTTAGAGAATCGGCCGTCCGTTGTGATGATTTGTATTACCTGTGTCGATGCGCTGCTGGGTACAGATATGGACCGCGTGTGCAAAAAGGCCTCAGAGTATGCCGATGTGCCGGTATTACCATGCTATATGTATGCCTTGACGAGGGAGGGGCGGCTTCCTCCCATGACGGCGGTACGCAGGACGGTCTATTCCTTACTGGAGCCGCGGGAAAAAAAATCGACAACGGTAAATATTTTGGGGGAATTTGCACCTTTTTTGGATGACAGCGAAATATACGAGCTATTGCATCATATTGGTGTAAAAAAGATTCATGAAATATCGCGGTGCAGGGATTTTGAGGAATATCTGTCGATGGCAGAGGCAAATTTTAACCTGATTCTCAACCCAGAGAGCCGCCTTGCAGCGGAGGATATCCGCAAGCGTCTTGGCATTCCCGGCATCGAGCTTACGAGGGTATACCAACTGGATAAAATACACCGACAGTATGAATTGCTTGGCGGTGCGTTGGGTGTAACGATTGATGACAGCACCTATTATGAGAGGGCAAAGCGAGAGGTGGAGATGTTTCAGAGAGAATATTCCGGCATGTCGGTTGCGATTGGGGAGTGCCTGAATGCGAATTCTTTTGAACTGGCTCTGGCATTTCTGCGGTATGGCTGTCAGGTGCCGGAGATTTACAGTACAGTCACGCCGGAGAATTTTGTCTATATCAGGAAGCTGGCACAGATCAGCCCGGAAACAAGAATTTATACGAATCTGTCGCCTACGATGTTATATTATGATTGCAGTCAGGCGGAGATCGATCTTACGATAGGAATAGACGCGGCATATTATCATCCGGATTCACCGAATGTGCCGTGGAATCAGGAACGGCAGCCCTTTGGTTACTCTGGGTTGTGTCATCTGTTAGATGAGATTAGAAAGGAAAAGCTGTGAAGGGATTATTAAAATATTTGTCTCCATTTGCGCCGGATCAGTCTGGTGCTGTTTCGGTATTGTATCATATGGGAGGGATTATTGTAATCTGTGATGCGGGCGGATGTACCGGTAATATCTGCGGCTTTGATGAGCCGCGTTGGTTCCATCAGAGGAGTGCCATATTCAGCGCAGGACTGCGTGATATGGATGCTATTCTGGGGCGCGATGACCGACTTATTGCAAAGTTAAAGGATACGGCGGAGAAGGTGGATGCCGGCTTTGCTGCGGTTATTGGTACGCCGGTTCCTGCTGTGATCGCAACAGATTTTCAGGCGCTCAGGAGAATGGCCCGGAAGAGGTGTGGGATACCGGTGATCACGGTGGAATGTACGGGTACCAGACTGTATGACGAGGGGGAAGCGGAGGCGTATCAGGCGCTTTTGGAATGTTTTGCTGTGGAGGGGGAGACGGTGAGACCGAACAGCATAGGTGTTCTGGGGCTGACGCCGCTTGATGTCAGCCGCCTTGATGCAGCTGACTGTGTCCGCGGATATCTGCAGGAGAGAGGGTTTCGCGAGGTTGCCTGCTATGGTATGGAGAGTGGCGAGGCAGCCGATGAGCTGGAAGCGATCCGTCATGCGGGAGGTGTTTCTCGTAATTTCGCTGTTTCTCCGGCGGGACTGCAGGCGGCAAAGTATCTGGAAAAACGTTTTGGAACGCCCTATGAGGCGGGATATCCCTTTTTGACAGAGAATTTCCGGCAGCAGTTGAGATCAGCGCAGGCACAGAGAGCGCTTGTGATTCATCAGCAGATTGCTGCCAATGAAATCAGAGCCATCTTGGAGGAGAGCGGCGTACAGGAGGTCACGGTTGCAAGCTGGTTTCGGATGGATGAGCAGATCGGCCGGCCGCAGGATCGGGAGCTCCTGACGGAGGAGGAATTTGTCGAATGGGTACGGCAGGAGGAGTTTGACCTGATCGTGGGAGATGTCCTGTTCCGGCGTCCTCTGAGGGATTACGAAGGAGAGTTTCTGGAGCTTCCGCATTTCGCAGTTTCGGGGGAACTGGAATATGATTAGGACAGAGAATATTCATATATATGGCATTGTGCAGGGAGTAGGCTTCCGACCCTTTGTGAGCAGGGCGGCGCAGGCAGTGGGAGTTACAGGAAGTGTGGCGAACAGGGGCTCTTATGTGGAGATCTATGTTCGCGGTGACGAAGAGGCGAGAGGCGTTTTTCGGGAGAAACTGCGGACGGAGGCACCGGAGCGGGCTATTATATTAGGGATGGATGTAAGGGAATGTGATGATAAGGCATTTGATGATTTTACTATCATTGAAAGTGAACATGAGACAGGAGATATTTTTGTTTCGCCGGATATTGCGATCTGTCCGAAATGCAGACAGGAGCTTTTTGACCCCGCAGACAGAAGATATCTTCATCCCTTTATTAATTGTACGGCCTGTGGGCCGAGGCTGACGATTCTGGATGCGATGCCATATGACAGAGAGCGTACCAGTATGGGAGTATTTCCCCTCTGCCCGGAATGCGAGTGGGAATATACGCATCCGGAGACACGTCGATATGATGCGCAGCCGGTCTGCTGTCATGACTGTGGACCGAGAGTGTATATTTTGCAGGGGAGGGCAGAGAAACAGGAGAAGCTGCCTGACATGCCGGGACTGCCGAAGAAACAGGAGAAGCTGTCTGATATGCCGGGACTGCCGAAGAAATGGGAAAAGGTGTATGCTATGGCAGGGCAGGCGGAGGAGAAGGGAGCTGCGTGTCCGGAGAGGATCATGGACGGCGAGGCGGTTACACTGACAAGACGCATCCTTGCGGAGGGCGGAATCGCGGCAGTCAAAGGGATTGGCGGCTTTCACTTGTGCTGTGATGCGACGAATGAGGAAGCCGTGGACAGACTGCGGCGGTTAAAGCACAGGCCAAGCAAGCCTTTTGCCGTAATGATGAAAGATCTGCGGGCAGTCAGAAGGGAATGTGTGTTGGAGGAGGGTCAGGAAGAAATTTTGGACGGTCATCAGAAGCCGATTTTGTTACTGTCCCGAAAAAGGGACAGCATATTGGCAGCTGGCGTTGCACCGGGGAATCCACGGCTTGGTGTGATGCTTCCCTATGTACCTGTGCAAATGCTGCTCTTTAATTATCCGGACGATGTGCCGTTTTCGACAGATTGTCTCATCATGACGAGCGGAAATATATCCGGCGCGCCGATCTGCCGCTCTGATGAGGATGCCATACAGGAGATTGGTGCATTTTGTGATATTATACTTTCCCATGATCGAAAGATCCGTCTGCGGGCCGATGATTCGGTGATGGACTTTTATCAGGGAACCCCGTATATGATCCGGCGTTCCAGAGGATATGCTCCTTTGCCCGTTATGTTGTCTGGCGGCATCAGGGGGCAGGTCCTGGCGGTGGGGGGAGAATTAAAAAATACCTTTTGTCTGGCGAAGGATGCTTTGTTTTATCCGTCACCCTATGTGGGTGATATGGCAGATGTGCGGACAGTGCAGGCGCTGCGGGAATCCATTCAGCGGATGGAGGAACTTCTGGAGATTGCACCATCGGTAGTTGCGTGTGATTTGCATCCGGAGTATAATACAGGTATCCTGGCTGGAGAAATGGGACTGCCTGTAGTTGGTGTACAGCATCATCATGCACATATCGTGTCCTGCATGGCAGAAAATGATTATATGCAGCAGGTGATCGGTGTTGCCCTTGATGGGACGGGATATGGCACGGACGGAACGATCTGGGGAGGAGAGCTCCTTCTGGCTGATGCGCGCGATTTTGAAAGAGTCGGGAGCATTTGTCCGTTCCCGCAGGCGGGAGGCGATGCGTCGGCCAGAGAGGGATGGCGCATTGCAGTCTCTCTGGTCAATGAACTCTTTTCGGATGAAGCGGCCTCGGTTACGGAGAGACTGGGGCTTTGTGAGGAAGAGGCCAGGTCGCTGCAGCAGAAAATGGCAGAGCGCGGAATTAATTGTGTTACATCGACAAGCGCTGGAAGGGTCTTTGATGCGGTCAGTGCAGTGCTTGGAATATGTCGGGAATCAACGTTTGAAGGAGAGGCAGCGACTGCGCTTCAATTTGCAGCAGAGAGATATTGTGATGCAAATAAAATCAAGAAGCATATGAACGGGCTGGGAACGGTCGATAGAACGGCTTCGCCGAACGAAGAGAATTATTTTGTTTGTGGTGATAAAGCAGAGATGGATGATGACGCGCCTGTCCTGAAAACGGGACAGGTGCAGTGGGCGCCTATTGCAACCGATGATCTGTTCCGCAAGCTGGTTCAAAGGAGGCTGGCAGGAGATAAGGCAGATTATCTGGCATTTCTCTTTCACAAATGTCTGGCACAGATGGTGGTTCAAGCGTGCGTGAAGTTATCAGAGGAGACGGGCATTAAGGTATGTGCACTGAGTGGAGGAGTCTTTCAAAATACACTTTTTCTGAGGCTGTGCGATGAGGGACTGGAGGAAAACGGACTGCGTGTGTTGAAACATAGTATGTTGCCGCCAAATGATGGAGGAATTGCATTGGGGCAGGCAGTGATTGCGCAGCAGCGTATTCAGGAATGTTGTAAATTTGATGAAAATTTTGATTGATTTATCATAAATTTAGGAGGTTTATTATGTGTGTAGGATTGGCTGCGAAGGTTGTTGGAGTAAAGGACGGCATGGCCGTAGTAGATGCGTCCGGGGCACAGAGAGAAGTGTCGGCGGAGTTGTTGGAGGATCTGGAGCCGGGTGAATATGTGATGGTTCATGCCGGGATCGCGATTGCAAAAATTGTTGAGGAAATGTGACTAAAGTCGCGAGAGCGACAGCGACAAGCTTGCTTGTTCGCTGGTATTTGAGCGACGGACATCATGAGCATGAAGCGAAGCGGAATGCGAATGTGTCTGTGCGAAGCACAGGGTCACATGGTTGTCATTGGTTTTTGTATTCTGTGTTGTTGAGAGGCATATTTGGGTATGAGCAGATGGAGGAAAAATGAAGGAAACGGCAAAAGTATATAAGGAAATCATAGAAAATTACAGTGGGCCGGGGCTGCGTATTATGGAGGTCTGTGGAACGCATACACATGAGATCTTCCGACTGGGGATCCGCAAAATTCTGCCTGAATCGGTGGAGTTGATTTCCGGACCGGGCTGTCCGGTGTGCGTGACACCGATTGGATACATAGATGAAGCAGTGATACTGGCAAAGGAGAAGGGGGCCGTGATCTGTACCTTCGGCGATCTGATCCGCGTTCCGGGGACGCATGCCAGTCTGGCAGATGCCAGAGCAGATGGAGCAAAAATCAGGATGGTATATACACCGCTGGATGCGGTAGAGTATGCTGCCCAACATCCACAGGAACAGGTTGTTTTTCTGGCGGTTGGATTTGAGACAACGACGCCTGCCGTCTGTCTTGCTGTCAAGAGGGCTGAGGAGCAGTCACTGACAAATTTTTCGCTTCTCGTGGCGAATAAGACAATGCCCGGCGCCTATGTGACGCTGAAGGGCAGCGCGGATGCTTTTCTTTATCCTGGGCATGTCCATGCAATCATCGGGGAGCAGATATGCAGAAGGCTGGCTAAAGAGGAAGGCATATCCGGCGTTATTGCAGGATTTACGGCGGAGGAGCTGCTGCATGCGGTCGCTATGATTATTAAAAATGTAAAAGCAGGAGAGAACGATCCGCAGTTTCTTATTTTGACAATTGTTATTCACGTGTGGTACGTCCGGAGGGCAATGAAGCGGCCTGCCGTATCATCGAAAAATATATGGAAAGCTGCGACAGTGAATGGCGGGGGCTCGGTGTCATTCCGAACTCCGGACTGCGTCTTCGTGCGGAATATCGGGATTACGATGCGAGGCTTCGATTTGGACTGCCCCACATCGAGGGGAAACCGAATCCTGCCTGTCGGTGTGGAGATGTATTACAGGGAAAATGCAAACCATCCGACTGTGGTGTGTTTGGGAGCGGCTGTACCCCGCAGCATCCGATTGGAGCATGCATGGTCTCCAATGAGGGGGCATGTTCGGCATTTTATCAGTACGGGCTATAGATATAAATATGGAATATTATTTCGGCTATTCGATATCCTGAGTACATTTATGGCCGAAGGAACAGGAATCGTCAGGAGGGATGATTATTGGAAAATAAGGTGACGCTTGCCCACGGAGCAGGAGGAAAACAGACGGCAGAATTAATTGAGAAGGTATTTCAGAGACATTTTGCCAATGAGGAATTTACGGCAGATGATGCGGCCGTTTTACAGGTAGGAGAGGGACCGTTGGCGATGTCAACGGATGGATTTATTGTCTCACCATATCGATTTGCAGGGGGGGACATCGGAAAGTTGAGTATTTGTGGTACGGTCAATGATTTGTCATGCATGGGTGCCAGACCACTTTATATGACATGCTCCTTTATACTCGAGGAGGGATTTTCTCTTGATGAGCTGGAGGCTGTGGCCGCAAGCATGGAGAAGACGGCAGCAGAAGTCGGTGTGAAGATAGTGGCGGGAGATACAAAGGTGGCGGGAAAGGGACAGGCAGACCA
>CAYYGS010000005.1:0-23950 GCA_964471335.1 uncultured Jutongia sp. | reverse complement strand
GTGCATTATTTTATGGGAGATTTTGACAGTGTGGTACCGGAGGTCCTGCAGCGATATAAGGCGCAGGCGGAGTGGATTCAATATCCGGCGGAAAAGGATGTTACCGATACCCAGATCGTTCTGGAATGGATTGTGGAACATGGAGCGGCAGAGATCGTTATGTTGGGAGCTACTGGTGGACGCCTGGATCATTTTCTGGCAAATGTAAACCTGTTAATGCTTCCTCTGAAAGCAAACATTCCGGCTTATATTGTAGATGAGTATAACCGTATTTATCTGATCAACCGGGAAACGGTGATCTATCGGGAAGAAATATTTGGAAAATATATATCCCTGCAGCCGCTTACCAGTCAGGTGACAGAGGTAAGCCTGCAGGGATTTCGATATTTGCTTGATCATGTTACATTGACGGTTGGAACGGGCAGGGCTGTCAGCAATGAACTGTCAGCGGATGCATCCCAGGCGATTATATCGTTTCGGGATGGCGTGCTGATCGTGCTGGAATCAAGAGATCTGCCATGCTGACTTTCCTCGCCTGACGCGGGGTGCTGTCAGTATTACTGCGACTTGCCCGGCTGGAAGCTGCCCCTCAGAAAGTTAACAAGGCCATTTTGCCATACATTGTCACTGTGTCCTCCTCTGGGATACTGGTACCAGATATGGTCTACGCCATTGTTTTCCAGCGTCATATGGTAGTTGAACGGATTTTCTCCGACTGTTTTGTCCGCAGTTCCGCTGCATAGTAACACGAATTCCGGTGTACTCTGCCATCCTTCCAGTGTGAGAAGTTCCTGGTTAAGGGTCGGCGCCGCAGAGAAGGAGCCGATATAGTTGAAGTGGTCTTTGATGGAGAAGCCTAAGTGGAGGGCTTCCATACCACCCATGGAAAGTCCGCATACACCGGTATCTTTTCTGTCCTCTGATACACTATAGTGCGTTCTGATATAGGGCTCCAGGTCTTGCAGAAATTCTTCCTCGAACAAGGTGAAAGCAGCTATATTTTCGGGGCTTACACCGTTGCCTTCGGACAGGCCGTCTTTGGGTATGACGCTTGGGAATACTGCAATGAGGGGCTGGGTTTCTCCGCGGTAAATCATATTGCTCAGAATGTTTTCTGCGTTTATGGAAGGCCATTGTCCTTTATCACATCCGATACCGTGCAACAGATACAAAACAGGATATTTCGTATCTTCTGAGTAGTTCGGCGGCAGGTAAACAGAGGCTTCCCGGTCAGCGCCGACTACATCGGAATGGTATGTAATATTCTGCAGTGTTCCGGCTGTAGTTTCTTTCTGTTTCCTGGTATACAGCTTCATCTCATGGGAAAAATAATTATTATAATCTTCCTCTGTTCCGCTCTTTTTTCCTTCTTCCCAGTGGGCATCAGGAGAGGTGAATGGACGGATTGTGACTTGCGGTGTCTGGGTTGGCTGCGGCGATTCCGTCAGCACCGGCGGCTCTGTGGTCTGTTCCGGCAGCACCGTTTGTATCGGCGGCTCTACGGTCGGCTGTGGTGATGCGGGCTGTTCTGCTGTCGGTTGAACCACAGCTGTCGGCTGAACTGTGACTGTCGGCTGCTGGCTGGCGGCCGGAGATTCACTTTCACGGGCGAGTACTGTTATTTTGCAGGTGAATTTCTGCTTGTTAAGGGTCGCGGTGATTTTTACTGTGCCCTCTTTTTTGGCGCGCACCAGCCCCGTTTTGTCAACGGAAGCGATTTTGCTGTTATTGCTGTTCCAGCGCACCTTCTTTTTTGTGTTTTTGATTCGGAGTTTCTTTTTTTCTCCTATGTGCATGGTTAGTTTTTTGCAGCTGATTGCAGGTTTTTTGCTTGCGAGGGCTGTATGGCAGCAAAGTCCCGTTATCAAAAGACTGGCTGACAATACGGCTGCGACGTTGCACCTGAAAAATATCTGTTTTTTACTCATATGCATTCCTTCCTTTCTGTGATAATGTTTTGTTGTTTTGCAGTTCCTGACACCCTTCCAAACATGCCGCGGCTTTTGTGGCATATAACAGTAAAGCAAACAAATTTGTACGGCAAATATTTTTGCTTGTGAAAGAAGCACTGACAATTGACAATTTATATGATTCACGATAACATACTGAAAAAAATAAGCCATAGTTACGAGCGACTAATATATATATAATAGCGACTTTTATACATGAGCAACTGCCGGTCTGGGACGCATCTGGCGATCAGGAGGGAGAATGAGATGGGATGTAATACCTGTATTATGAGTCCATTGCGGGATATGCCGCGGACAACATTAATGGGCGAAGTGTCTGTTCCTGCCCCTAACAGACATTTTAGGAGGACGCCGGATGAATGGATTTTTTATTTTGTCAGGGATGGACACATGAAGCTGGAGGAAGAAGGGAAAATATATGATCTGATGGCGGGAGATGTGTTGTTTCTCTCGCCGGGTAAATGTCATGACGGCTTGGCGGTGAACGATAGGGTAGGGTATTATTATATTCACTTCAGGTGGGACAGCCTGCAGGAGGTGGAAATGCAGGAGGACGAATATCAGAATGCAAAAATGGAGGTTTGGGAAAAAACGATTCTATCGGTTGAAGGAGATTCCGGCCATGATGTTCTGCTTCTGCCCAAGATAATCCATTTGCCGCCGTTTTTGCAGAGAGAGCTTACAGAGGATGTGGCGCAGTTAATCTCTGCGTCGCAGAGGGTATCCGTGCATCAGCATAGCATGTGCTGCTGCCGTTTTCTGGCACTTCTGCTGAAGATGTCCCAGACAGAGACGGAACGGCTGCTTCCGGATGCACCGTCTTCTTTTTCTTATACGGTGCCGATTATGGCATATCTGAAAAAGAACTATGGGGAGAAAATCACTGGTGAGATGCTGGAGAAGCATTTTCATCATAATTTTGATTATATGAACAGGAAATTTAAGGAAAATACGGGATATACTATATTTCAGTATTTGGAGAGATTTCGCATCGGTGAGAGCAGGAAATTATTGGAAAGCAAGCGTTTTACAATTGCAGAGATTGCCGGAATGCTTGGTTACTGTAATGCGTTTTATTTCACAAAGGTATTTCGAAAATATGAAAATATGACGCCGAGTGAATACAGAAAACGGCATTGAATCCGCTTGCAAACACACATATTTGTGTCGGTTTTGCCCCGAAGGGGCTTTTGGCCCCAATATCATATATAATCATAGAGAATGAATCAGGCAGGACTCGTAAAGATCGTGAAAAAATACTTGCACAAATTCCGGTTTAGATGATATACTAAATACTGATTTAGTCTATGCTGTCGGAAACTGAAATAGGGATACTCTATCAGTTCATAGGAGAAAAAGGAGTGAAGATGACAATGGACATGGAGAAAAAAACGATCTTAATTGCAGATGATGCAACGATCAACCGCGATATTCTGAAGATGATTTTTGAAGAACAGTTCAATATTTTGGAGGCCGCAGACGGTGAACAGGCGATACAGATCCTGGATGAGCACAATGATCAGATTGTTATGTTATTCCTGGATTTAATTATGCCGGGTAAGACAGGGCTGGAGGTCATGGAGCATATGCAGGCAAGGGATTATATAAATGATATCCCGGTGATTATGATTACTGGCGAGGCTACGCCGGACACAGATTTGAAAGCATATGAATATGGCGCTTCTGACATTATTTATAAGCCCTTTATTCCGAAGATCGTTATGCGCCGTACGATGAATATTCTGGAACTGTTTGAACACAGGAAGTATGTGGAACGTAAGCTGGAGAAGCGTACCAAGGAGTTGATGCTCAGCCGGGAGAAGCTGGAGAAGAGCAATGAATTTCTGGTAAATGCACTGAGTTCAGTTGTGGAATTCCGCAGTCTGGAGTCAGGGGAACATATTAAGAGAGTAAGATATTTTACAAAGATTATATTGAATTATGTGAGAAAGGAGTACCCGGAATATCATCTCACAAAGGAGCAGGTAGATCTGATCGTAAATGCGTCTGCCTTGCATGATATAGGCAAGATTGCAATTCCGGATAAGATTTTACTTAAGCCGGGCAAGCTTGATAAACAGGAATTTGAGGAAATGAAGAAGCATACTACATACGGTTGTGAGCTTCTGGAGAATTTCAAGCAGGATGGGGGAGAGAGTGAGTTTTACCGCTATTGCTACGACATCTGCCGTTATCATCATGAGCGTTATGACGGAAATGGATATCCGGATAAGCTGCAGGGTGAAGACATTCCGATTTGGGCGCAGGTGGTATCAATTGTAGATGTATATGATGCCCTTGTGAGTAAGCGTGTCTATAAAACAGCGTATGCGGCAGAGGAGGCTGTGCGTATGATCCATGACGGTGAATGCGGTGTGTTCTCTCCGAAGATTATTGCATGTTTTGATCTGGCAAAGGTGGATCTGTTCAAGGCGTCAGAGCTTGTGTCCTTTGCTGATGTTGAGGTTTAATTATCGGTTGTAATGAATAAAAGAGTGATACCCCGCAGGCTGCTGCGGGGTATGGTTGCATATTGCGGAAATACAGGAGCTTATTTCCATGTTAAATACAGGATAAAAAGTGGACAAAGAAAAAGAAGTATGTTAGAATATGGGATGCTTTCCTAGAGACAGGAATGTCTTTTGGAAGTATGCAGATATACAGGATGTGGGAGAGAGGATAATTGTTATGTCAAAAGAGAATAAGCGCCGTCATCTGGAGCACTGGCAGGTGATTCAGATCTGGCTGATTTTGTATGATATTTTTGCGTTAAACGCAGCTTTTTTCTTTGCGTTATGGATTCGTTTCGACGGTAGATATTCTTTTATTCCAAAGGGATATCTTTCGGCGTATCTTTCGTTTGCACCAATTTACACGGTTTTGGCGATCATTGTCTTTTGGCAGACTCGCTTATATAAGAGCATATGGCGTTTTGCGGGGTATGATGAATTGCTCCGTATGGGATTGGCGACGGTACTGACAGGACTGATACATATTATTGGTATCACGTTCCTGTGTGAGAGAATGCCGTTGTCATATTATTTGTTTGGGATTATTATACAGTTTATCCTGACGGTAGGAGTTCGCTTTTCCTATCGGTTTGTATTATTGGAACGGAGTAAACGAGGCAGTGAGGATACAAAGCAGCGCGTCATGATTATTGGTGCAGGCCGTGCGGGGCAGGCGATCCTGCGCGAGATCACTGGCGCTGATGAGATTTCCATGAAGGTCTGCTGCATTATTGATGATAACAGCAATAAATGGAACCGTTATATTGAAAATGTTCCAATTGTCGGTGGACGCGATGATATCATGCTGAATGTGAAAAAGTATCAGGTTCAGAAAATATTTGTGGCGCTGCCAAGCGCCTCGATGGAACAGAAGAGAGAGATACTGAATATCTGCAAGGAGACGGGGTGTGAGTTGAAGATTCTTCCCGGTGTTTATCAGATTATCAATGGGGAGGTATCTCTGCAAAAATTGAAGGATGTATCTGTCGAGGATCTGTTGGGCAGAGAACCTATCAAGGTAGATATGGGTGAGATTTTCGAGAGTATTCAGGGCAAGACGATCCTTGTGACGGGGGGCGGAGGCTCTATCGGAAGCGAAATCTGTCGCCAGATTGCCAGACATCAGCCGGGCCATTTGATAATATTTGATATCTATGAAAATAATGCCTATGATATCGAACAGGAGCTTCGCTATGAGATGCCGGAGCTTCATCTGACGGTGCTGATTGGTTCTGTGCGTGACAGGAATCGAATTGACAGTATTTTCGAGACATATCATCCTGACTTTGTTTATCATGCAGCGGCGCATAAGCATGTGCCATTGATGGAGGGAAGCCCGTGCGAGGCGATCAAAAATAATGTGATTGGTACTTATAAGACGGCTTGTGCTGCGATTCATAACGGCTGTCAGAGATTTGTACTGATCAGTACGGATAAGGCGGTCAATCCCACGAATATTATGGGAGCGAGCAAGAGGCTGTGTGAGATGGTGATTCAGTCGATGGATGCGATCAGCCGTCAGAACCGCCTTGATAAACTTCCTTTGCTCAGCGCGCATTATAAGGATGAGGAGATGACAAAGCAGTATTCTTTCAGTAAGAGAACGGAATTTGTTGCCGTCAGGTTTGGCAATGTATTGGGCAGCAACGGCTCCGTCATCCCTCTTTTTGAAAAGCAGATTGCGAAGGGTGGGCCGGTGACGGTGACGCACCCGGATATTATCCGATATTTTATGACGATCCCGGAGGCGGTGAGTCTGGTGCTGCAGGCAGGGACATATGCCAGGGGCGGTGAGGTCTTTGTGCTTGACATGGGCGCGCCGGTGAAGATTGATACACTGGCACGGAATCTGATCAAGCTATCCCTATTGGATCCGGATATTGATATTCCGCTGGTATATACAGGTCTTCGCCCCGGCGAGAAGCTTTATGAAGAAAAGCTGATGCTGGAGGAGGGAATGAAAAAGACGAGAAATAAGCTGATCCATATTGGAAAGCCGATTCCCTTTGATATTGACAGATTTCTGGAGCAGCTAAACCATCTGGCAGACGTATGTTATAAGAATGATGAAAATATATATGATTTGGTAGCGGAGATGGTACCGACGTATCACAGGGAGGATCAGAACCTAAAGGAGAGAAATGAGGTTTATGAAGAGCTGATGGCAGAAACAGCAGCAACGCAGGAAAACTGATGTTTTCCTGCGTTTTTCTTACGATTTTCTGATGACACTTGCCGCAGAGCAGAGGATTGCCGATATAATGAATACAGTTATTTGCTTTGCTATTTTAAGCCGCCAAAGGGTGGCATACTGTTAGAAACAGAATGGAGATTATTATGAGAGTAGAGGTATCAGAGAAAATCAGCGGGTATGGCAGCGGCTTTGCCACTGCAGATAAAACCCATAAAAATACAGCCGGGGATGGCGAGTTTATTGAGGATATAAAACAAGGTTTTGAGGCGGAACGGGAGAGCGTGGTTGAGCAGTATAAGCAGAGACATCCGGAGAATGCGGCGCATGTGGACAGCCAGGTTCGCGCAGGCCGGAGGGTTCTGGCAAAGTACGGGTTTGAGGGTGTTGACCGGGACCAGATGTCGATGAATGCGTATAAAACAATGATCTATAGTATTCTGGACAGAATTCCCTTTGATGTTACAAGACAATATGACAGGGAGATTATCTCGATCTCAGAGAAGGGATGGGAGCAGATGAAGGGGGATGCCGATTATGAGGCGTGGATTCTGGGCTATACGGTGGAGAACCGGTCTGTTCCCAATCCGTTTTCCGGATGGATGGGGGCTTCCGGTAATCTGTGTATAGAAAAATTTGGGGCGTCCATCGAGGAGCATATGGGGCAGAGTATGCCTATGGACAGAAAGCCGTCTGCTGTGCCAAACGGGGAGAAGCAGGAATCATGGTGGGATAAGCGTCATAAGAGGATGAAGGAGCAGATGGCAGAGGATGTCAGAAAGGCCAGATTGAGAAGAGCGGCGCATCAGGAACAGGAACGACAGAAATATTGGAAAGAGTCCTTTGAGAGCAGACAACGCATGGATGACTTTTTCAATATGCGTGCTTATGAGGCGGGCAAGAGGCGGACGCAGGGACTGTCATCGCAGCTTTTTATGACGGCTGTGGTGGCTTATGATAAGAATATTTT
This sequence comes from uncultured Jutongia sp., assembly GCA_964471335.1. Taxonomy (GTDB): domain Bacteria; phylum Bacillota; class Clostridia; order Lachnospirales; family Lachnospiraceae; genus Jutongia. The sequence continues at coordinate 16,309 of CAYYGS010000005.1, read as the reverse complement.
GGACACATCGCGAAAGACAGGCGGCAAGCCTTGACCTGTACGGTTATTATTGATATAATAAAAGATATGGCTCTGATGAGCAGGGGGACAAGCATATTTTTATTTTATAAACTGGAGGAACTGATGGGGACAAGGAGCAGTAAGACAAACAAACCGCTGATAATCTGCAGTGTTATATTACTGGTGACACTTTGCATTGCAGGGGGACTTTTTATTTTTGGAAGGGTATATTACGACGGGCATTGGTATGCCGGTACATATATCAATGAGATGGATGTGTCGGGAAAGTCACTGGAGGAGGCCAAAAGGGAAATGGCCAAGGAGTTGGAGGTGTTTCAGCTGACAGTTTCCGGACGCGACAATAGCTCGGTTGTCATCCGAAAGGAAGACATTGATCTGACGATTTCTTACGACAGCCAATTTCAGGAGACCTTTGAGAAGCAGCATGAGAAATTGTTTCTGGGGGGTGGAAAAAGGTATACGGTTACCTATGATGTTACTTATGATGAGGGCAAGCTGGCTGATTTGCTGAATCAGTCGGAGATGGTGATGGGAGGCCAGAATCATGTGATTATGGAGCCGAAGTCAGCTACTGTAAAATATTCTGCAGAAAAGAAGCAGTATGAATGCATTCCGGAGGAAAAGGGAAATACAGTGATTCCGGAGAACTTGCTGAAAGCGGTAAAGACGTCACTTTCCCAGGCAGATACTGAGCTTGATATTTCCGGAGAGGACAATAGCCAGGAGGTGTATCAGGAGCCGGAAGTACACTCAGATGATGAGATTTTACAAAAGGAGCTTGCACTTTGTAATAATGCAGCACTGCGCTATATTGTCTGGAATATGGGACAGGGCATGAAGGAGAAGATCACACCTGTCCAGATCGCAAAATGGATCTCCTGCAAGAATGGGAAGATTCAGTATGATAATAGTGCAATTGCGGCATGGGTAGAAAAATTGTGCCTGAAATACAAGACGGTGGGAATGGACCGACAGGTCAAAATGCATAATGGCAAGACTGTAACGGTATCCGGCGGTGATTACGGTTGGAGGCTGGACTATGAGGGGACAGTAAAACAGGCGAAAAAGGCATTGAAAAAGGTGATCGACGAGGCGGATACACAGGCATATATCGACGATCCCACCTCTGAGAATCGGAAGCCTCTTGTGCTGAATCAGAAGGTTAAGTATGTCAGCACAGCATTTCAGAAGGATTATACGAACTTGGCGAACGATTATGATGAGCAGAACCATACGGAAATCTCTCTTTCAAAGCAGATGGTTTATATCATCCGGGATGGCAAGGTGGCATTTTCCTGCAAATGTATCTCCGGGAAGCCGGTGCAGGGAAGAGAAACACAGAAGGGAGCCTGGTTTATCAAGGAGCATAATGAAAAAAGAACGCTGGTCGGAGAGGATTACGAGACACCAGTCGATTGGTGGGTGCGCATTACCTGGACAGGGACGGGATTTCATTCCGCGCCATGGCAGAGCTGGTCAAGATGGTCTGAGACGCGCTACATCACAAATGGATCCCATGGTTGTCTGAATCTTGCGCCGGAGGATGCAAAAAAGGTCTATGAGATGACGAAATACATGGAAGCTGTCTTCATTTATTGATTTTATATGATCAGACAGGGTGGAGGCAGGAGTTCCGGAGCGTAAGCCGATGGGCTTACGCTTTTTTTTGGAAAACACCTTGATTTTATGAGGCAGATATCATAAGATAAAAGTGAGGGGAGGCAGCGATATGGTTAATGAGGAGAAGCTTCAGATGATGATACGGCTTGCTGCCTATGAGAAGGAACCGATTCAGAAGGAATTAAAGGAAGGCGGATATTATAAGGCAGATTATATTCGTTCTCATCTTATCGTTACGGTCTGGAGTTATTCCATTGCATATTTTCTGATTCTGGTGCTGCTGGCACTATACCATTTTGAGTATTTGTCCTCCAGTCTGCAGGTGCAGGAGATAAGGAGTCTTGTGCTGGCTGTGGCGGCGGTCTATCTTTTGATTATGCTGGGTTGTGTTTTTTTTACGATTATTATTTATTCGAATCGGTATCATCAGCTTCAGAAGAGGCGTAGAGAATATTATAATGAATTAAAACAAATGGAGGCATTTTATGCACAGAGCAGGGAGGGAGGAAATGGATGAAGCAGTTGTTGGTAATCAGGGAGCATCTGTTAAAATTTTATCAGAATAACGCGCGGATTATCAAACCAATGTGCCAATTTGTGGCGGCTGTTATCCTGTTTGCTCTGATTAATCAGCGTGTGGGCTATGATCCCGCTCTGCGGCCATGGTATGTGATTGCAGTGTTTTCGCTGATCGGGGCGGTAATTCCGTCTGTAGCGCTTCTCTTGCTTGCGGCGGCATATATTGTGCTGCATATATATTATGTATCTATTATTTTGGCCATAGTGTTAGCATTGGCGTTTGCCGTTATTTATTACGTATATATACGGTTTGCGCCGCAGCATGGATATACAATTATTGCAGTACCGGTTGCTTTTGTTCTTCGCATTCCGTTTGTTTTACCACTGGTGCTTGGACTGCTTTCAGCACCGGTATCGATCATTCCTTTGGGCTGTGGTGTGTTATTTTATTATACTCTGGAGAGTCTGACTACGGTAATTGGTACTTCGACAGAGGACACTCTGGTGCTTTACAATCAGATTGTTCCGCTGATTTTTGCCAACCGGGAAGTGTATGTGACAATTGCAATTTTTGCTGTGGTTCTTATTACGGTATATTTAATCCGAAATATGGAATTTGACTATGCCTTTGAGGTCTCGGTTCTGGTGGGAGCGCTGTTGGAGCTTATATTATTCCTGATCGCAAATGTATTATTTGATATCCATTACCGGATACCGGTTTTGTTGCTTCAGACAGTGATTTGTACGGTTTTGGCAGAAGCGGCCCGTTTCTTTAAGATGGTTTTAAATTATTCCGCTGTGGAATATCTTCAATTTGAGGATGATGAGTACTATTACTATGTGAAGGCAGTGCCGAAGGTACGCATACCGAAGGCGGAAGTAAAGGTGAGACGTTTTAATGCCCATCTTTTCGGAGAGGGACGGGATAAGGAAGATCAGAAATGAGGACGAAATGAAAATGGAGACAATAGGAAGATTTTTAAATAAATATATAAGATTTGCATCTCTTCCGGAGATTTCTATTACAGACGTGCTGGAGATCATGATTCTCGCGGTTGTCATTTATCATGTGGCGCTTTGGGTAAGAAATACAAGAGCGTGGACGCTGGTAAAGGGAATTATGGTACTTTTTGCAGGATATTTTTTGGCGTATATCCTGGAGATGAATGTGATCGTTTGGATCTTTGACAGGACGCTCGTTGTGGGTATCACGGCGCTCATGATCGTGTTTCAGCCGGAGCTTCGTAAAGCCCTGGAGCAGCTGGGACAGAAGAAGATCGTATCTTCTCTGATTCCTTTTGATGAATCGAAGGATAAAAATATCAGATTTTCAGACCGAAGCATAAATGAGATTGTGAGAGCTACGGTAGAGATGGCGAAGGTGAAAACGGGAGCCTTGATCATTCTGGAAAAGGATATAGAGCTGTCGGAATATGAGAGGACGGGCATCCATCTGGATTCTGTGATCAGCAGTCAGCTTCTGATCAATATTTTTGAACATAATACACCATTACATGACGGCGCGGTGATCGTGAGGGGAGACCGCATTGTGGCGGCTACCTGTTATCTGCCTTTGTCAGATAATATGGGTCTGTCTAAGGAGCTGGGAACGCGCCATAGAGCCGGCGTAGGTATTAGCGAGGTTTCTGACAGTCTGACGATTATTGTATCGGAGGAAACAGGAAAAATCTCTCTGGCTGTCAGCGGTAAGCTTTTGCGTAATGTAGATGGAGATCTGCTGAAAAGGAAACTGGAGGAGTTTCAGGGCAAGAGCGGCGAGGAGACGAAGAAAAGACGTTGGAAGGGTCTGTACCATAAGACAGATACAGGAGATCAGGTTGAATAGAATGAAGTTCCACTAAGGCGGCATGGAGGATTAGTATGGGTGACAACAAGGAAACCGGGAGAAAAGCGGTGCCGGAATATGCAAGCAGGAGATCGGATCTGCTGCATCGGTATATTTTAAATAATTTCAGCATGAAGCTGCTGTCTTTTTTCGGTGCGCTTCTCGTGTGGATTATAATTATAAATATAGAGGATCCGATTAAGGAAAAGTCATTTGTGGTAGAGGTGCAGACGATTAATGAGGATGCGCTGTCTTCCGTTAACAAGGTATACGAGATCATTGAGGGAGACAGGGCAAGGGTAAGAGTGCGCGGCAAGAAGAGTATTGTTGATAAGCTGCAGGCATCTGATATTCAGGCGACAGCGAACTTAGCGGATCTGTCTGCTGTCAATGCGGTGGCAATCGTACCGGAGCTGAAAAAGAAGGTTTCTGTGAAGCCGGAGCTTAGCTGCACACAGGTACTTCGTGTATCTCTGGAGAATATGGAGAGTAAGCAGGTCAAAGTTACCGTGCTGACGGAAGGAGAGCCGCAGGATGGCTTTAGCGTGGGGGATTGTACGGCAAGACCGAATATGATCGAGGTATCCGGCGGGGAATCTGCGGTTAAGAAGATTGACAGTGTGTGTGTCAAGGTTAATGTCAACGGTACCAGTGAGAATTTTGTCAAGAAGGCGCTGCCGAAAGCTTATGATGTCAATGGAGAAGAGGTGACGTCCAGCACGCTGCGTTTCAGTGTGACAAGAGTGCGCGTCAATGTCCATGTGCTGAATACAAAGAGTATACCTGTTAAGATAAAAATATCAGGAGAACCTGCTGCCGGATATGAGTTTGTGGGCGCTGAGTGCCAGCCGGAGAGAATTGAGGTAGCCGGTACGGTGAAGGAGCTGAATGAACTTGATTCTGTTGAGATTCCGATTGATATTACAGGGATGAAGAGCGCTTCTGGGTTTGTAGAACAGAATATCAGCATTCAGGATTATCTGCCGGAGGGAATCTCAGTACAGGGAGACTATGCACAGGTATCGCTTCGCATTGCAATTGAGAAGCTGATGAAGAAGACAATTACCATTCCGGTAGACCGCATTATGTTTTCTTCCTTGGGCAGTAATTATTCTGCCGTGATCAATGGGGAGGAGACGGCTGTAGCCGTGAAGCTGCAGGGACGAAGTTCTGTTTTGGACGAGTTGACAGAGGAAAGCTATACGGCTTATGTGGACTGTGAGGGGTTGAGCCCCGGACGATATGATCTCAAGGTATTGTTAGACATTGGGGACAGCTTTACCGTTGTCAGATCGACAACCGTAAAAGTGCAAATCCGAAGAAATACATCGATAGATGACGGTGGAGACGAGGAGGCGGAAGCGACATCGGAGCCTGTTTCCGTGGAGGCGTCCGGAGAGATCAGCGGAAGAGAAAGAGAGTAATGATTTCTTCATTTTAAGAAGGATATTTCATATGGGCATAGGTGGGAGACAGGAATGAAGAGATGGGAAGCGGCGCATTTTTGGAAAAACTGGGAGAGAGAGCTTTGTTGGGAACAGGACAGCTGTGTAGCTGTCCTGTTTTCTTCACGTGGGGCCTGGGAGGAGTTGCCACATAGCTTTCGTGAAAAGCTGATGTGGCGGTATCAGGTTCTCTTTTTCGAGATGGAAGTGACGTCATCGACGAATGAGAAAAAACAAACTGGAACAGAGCAGACGGTACATCAATTGCGGCAATGGCATCCGGACAATTGGATTGTTGTGGGAAGCTTTGCGTTTCAGCAGTGGACAAGGTCATTGGAGGAGAAGGGGACAAAGCCGCTTCGCGCCTGCGTCCGCATACTGATAGGGAGTGATTTTCAGGTGGCAGGAAGCAGAGACGTCTGGCTGCGGGACCGGCAGGGAAGAACATATTACCAGAAAGAGATGACCGAGAGGGAGGAGGACGGATGGGTAATTCTTCACAGGCGTGATCGGCTGGAACGTAAAGTGAATGCCTGGCGAAAGAAGTTATTTGGGGAGTGTGGAAGGGATCTTTGTGAGGAACTGGCAGAACCGCTTTTGATCCTATATGGGATTCCAATAGAGCTTGGGAGCTATTTTGCCCTGAGGTACTTGTTTAGTGTCTGGGAGAGAGGCGCTGTGAGGCCGGGCAGATGGGAGAGGGCATATCAGGGGATTGTGGTGTTGGGAGAAGAATGCCGTAAGATGGAAATAGATGGGACTGTGATTCCCGAAAAAAATCTGCCGCTCCTGATCAGGATGGCGGCAGATGGTATTCAAAAGCTGCCGGAAGGACAGCAATTAAGTATAGAGACGATAGAAGGGTTCTATCGTACTCTTTGTTAATATGATTTAACCGTTCTGAGCATTTTTCTTGCTGCGGAAACGCTGGGTAGCATCCAGTATTTTCTTGCGGATACGAAGGCTTTCCGGTGTGATCTCCAGAAGCTCGTCCGTGTCAATGAATTCCAGCGCTTCTTCCAGACTCAGTTTCTTGGGAGTGACCAGCTTCAGCGCTTCATCGGCAGAGGAGGAACGGGTGTTGGTCAGGTGCTTTGTCTTGCACACATTCAACTCGATATCGTCTGTCTTGCCGTTCTGGCCGATGACCATGCCGGCGTATACCTTTTCCCCCGGTCCCACGAAAAGTGTGCCTCTGTCTTGGGCATTAAAGAGCCCGTATGTCACGGTTTCGCCCGATTCAAACGCAATCAGGGAGCCCTGTTTGCGGTAAGCGATCTCACCCTTGTAGGGGCCGTATTCTTCAAATACCGTATTGATAATACCGTTTCCCTTCGTGTCAGTCATGAATTCTCCACGATAACCGATCAGACCGCGGGATGGGATCAGGAATTCCAGTCTCGTGAAGCCGCCGCCGATAGAACCCATTCCCTGTAATTCGCCCTTACGGTTGGACAGCTTTTCGATGACGCTGCCGGAAAATTCCTCCGGGACATCAATAAATGCCCGTTCCATAGGCTCCAGCTTCTTGCCGCGTTCATCTGTCTGGTAGAGTACTTCCGCCTTGCTGACGGCAAATTCATAGCCTTCACGGCGCATATTCTCAATCAGAACAGAAAGATGCAGTTCCCCGCGGCCGGATACCTTGAAGCTGTCCATATCTTCCGTTTCCTCCACGCGGAGGCTGACATCGGAATTTAGCTCGTTGAAGAGGCGCTCGCGGATGTGGCGGGAAGTGACAAATTTTCCCTCCTGACCGGCCAGCGGGCTGTCATTGACAAGAAAATGCATGGCAATCGTAGGCTCGGAAATCTTCTGGAACGGAATCGCAACAGGATCCTCCGGTGAGCAGAGGGTATCACCGATATGGATGTCCGTAATACCGGAGATTGCTACGATCGAACCGATGCCGGCCTCAGTAACTTCTACTTTTTGCAGTCCATCAAATTCATAGAGCTTGCTGATTTTTACCCGTTGCTGTTTCTCTTTATCATGGTGATTTACAATGATAACATCCTGATTTACCTTTACCGAGCCGTTATCAACTTTACCAATGCCGATCCGGCCGACGTATTCATTGTAATCTATCGTACTGATTAATACCTGCGTGCCGGCTTCCGGGTCTCCTTCGGGAGCCGGGATATAATCGAGGATTGTATCGAACAGAGGAACCATGTCCGTGCCCGGCTCGTCGGCGCTGTAGGAGGAAATCCCTTCCTTGGCGGAGGCGAAGACAAAGGGACAGTCAAGTTGTTCCTCATTAGCGTCCAGATCAATGAAAAGTTCTAATACTTCGTCAACCACCTCATCCGGCCGAGCTTCGGGCCTGTCAATCTTATTTATACAGACAATTACAGGCAGTTCGAGTTCCAACGCCTTTTTCAGTACAAATTTGGTCTGGGGCATAGCACCCTCAAAGGCGTCTACCACCAGGACAACACCGTTGACCATCTTCAGTACACGTTCTACCTCGCCGCCAAAGTCAGCATGTCCCGGTGTGTCAATAATGTTGATTTTTGTATCTTTATATGTGATCGCAGTATTTTTGGACAGGATTGTGATGCCGCGTTCCCTCTCGATATCGCCGGAGTCCATGACGCGTTCTGCGACCTCCTGTCCTGCACGAAATACGCCGCTCTGTTTTAATAATTCGTCGACAAGAGTCGTTTTGCCGTGGTCTACATGGGCAATGATGGCAATATTTCTAATGTCTTCCCGTTTTGTTTTCATAACTGAATAAATCCTTTCCCTTGTATCATAACTCTTTATTTTTATAGTATTTTTCAACCTAATCCATAAGTATAACGATATTTGACAAATAATACAAGTATCAAATACCCCACATGCCTGCATCGGGGTATTTGACTTTTGGGAGGGGCACGGGGATGCTCCTTTTGTGGGAATCGCAGCGAAATGTGTCGCAGGGCGCGAAGCTTTGTCGAAGGAGTCGGAGTCAGGTCGTACTTTGTCGGAGAAAGCAGCGGATATGACGAAGCATTTTGTGGAATAATAGTTCTAGCGCAAAAAAAATTGAAATATACATGTATAAAAGCAAAATACCATGCACGCAGTCGTCTTATGTGCTGCACAAGAAAAGGGAGGAAAAAATATGTTGGATAAGGTATTTACAAACAATCAGGTAACAATCGCAGGTAAGGTTGTCAGTGAATTTGTTTACAGCCATACCGTGTACGGAGAGGATTTTTACACAGTAAATATTGAAGTGTGCCGTCTGAGCAATTCCTGTGATATCATACCTGTGATGGTGTCTGAGAGGATTCTGGATGTCAAAGCGGATTACAGGGGATGTACATTGAAAGCGGGTGGTCAGTTCCGCTCTTATAACCGCCATGAGGAGACGAGAAACCGTCTGGTACTCTCTGTCTTTGCAAGGGAGGTAGAGATCCTGGAGATGGAAGAGGAGGAGCAGGATCCCAATCATATCTTTTTGGATGGATATGTCTGTAAGAGTCCTGTGTATCGGAAAACGCCGCTTGGGAGGGAGATCGCCGATGTGCTGCTGGCAGTGAACCGCCCCTATGGAAAGTCGGATTATATTCCATGCATTTGCTGGGGCAGAAATGCCAGATATGCAGATCAGTTTGAGGTGGGCGCCCACGTTCAGCTCTGGGGACGGATTCAGAGCCGCGAATATCAGAAAAAGATCGCAGACGATGAATACGAAAAGAGGGTGGCATATGAGGTGTCAGTAAGCAAGCTGGAGTATCAGGCAGAGCATGAAGAAGAAGATTTTTGACGGAATCACACAGAAGGTGGATTTTTGAGAATAAATGTGTTAAAATGACCAGAGTCAGGGGAAAATCCCTGATTCTGGTCATTGTTCTTTACCGAATAGGAAATTGCTCGTAACGTAGTGGAACGCAACCAAGAAATCCGAAGGATTTCTTGCAAGGCAAAACGCTGGTTTTGCCTTTTTGCGCGAAGGCAAAGTGGTATGGAGGATTAGGAATGGAAAGTCGAGTGGTACAGGTCTTTTATGGACCTGGAAAGGGGAAAACGTCTGCGGCTGTGGGACAGTGTATCCGCGCTGCAAGCCTGGGACAGTCGGTAATTATCATTCAGTTTCTTAAGGGAAAGGATGCAGAAGAATTTAATTTCCTGGAGAGGCTGGAGCCGGATATCAAGCTGTTCCGTTTTGAAAAGGAGAGCGGTAATTTCCGCGATCTGCTGGCATCGCAGCAGAAAGAGGAGAAGCAGAATATTTTAAATGGAGTGAACTTTGCCAGAAAGGTGATTGATACCGGGGAGTGCGATGTGCTGGTTCTCGATGAGATCCTGGGTCTGATCGATCTGGAGATCATTTCCGTGGAGGATATTATTCATCTGGTGGAGCTGCGGGATGATTATACAAGGCTTGTGTTGACGGGACAGAATATGCCGGAGCAGATTGCGCCGTATGTGGATGTAATCTCTAAAATAGAGCTGGAGAAGGATTTGACGGTTTAGGTTGAAAAGAATGAAGTTTATTTGCTTTGCTATTTTAAGCCGAAAAATTGCAGCATGGAGATTAAGTTAAATATAGAGAAAAGAGGGAAAATATGACAGATATTATTATGGTAGGCTGTAACGGCCGAATGGGACAGATGATTGCCGGGATTGTAGCAGAAGATGACGAAGTGCAGATCGTGGCAGGAATTGATGTTGTGGATAACAGGGAAAACGGATTTCCGGTTTTTACGGAGATGGATGCATGTGATGTGAAGGCAGATGTGATCATTGATTTCTCTTCAGCCAATGGCTTTGAAGAGAGAATGGACTTTGCGGCTCGCACGGGGATACCGATTGTGGAGTGTTCGACCGGAATGAGCGAGGAGCAGCTTGCTTACATGAATCGGACGAGTGAAAAGGTTGCCGTGCTGAAATCGGCAAATATGTCTCTGGGGATCAATTTGTTGATGAAGCTTTTGAAGGAGGCGGCGTCGAAGCTGTGCGGCGAGGGATTTGATGTGGAAATCGTGGAGAAGCATCACAACAAGAAGCTGGATGCTCCTTCCGGGACGGCGCTTGCCCTGGCAGATTCTGTCAATGAGGCGGCAGGCGGAGAACTTTCGTATGTTTATGACCGTTCTCAGGTAAGGCAGCAGAGGGAGAAAAACGAGCTGGGCATCGTGGCGGTACGCGGGGGTACGATCGTGGGCGAGCATGAGGTGATCTTTGCCGGACAAGATGAGGTGATCACATTTCAGCATACGGCATACTCAAGGGCGGTCTTTGCGAAGGGTTCTGTCACGGCTGCAAAATATCTGAAGGGAAAGCCTGCCGGAATGTATGATATGGCAGACGTGCTCTTGTAATATGACGACAGCTCAGATTGTGGATCTGGTGATCGGACTGCTGTTTATTGTGTCGGTCATGACGGGATATCACAGAGGCCTTGTGATAACGCTGGCGAGAATTGCGGCACTGGCGGTGTCTTATATCGGTGCGGCAGCAGTGGCAAAAACGACGGGAGACGTGCTGGGAAGGACTGTCGTTCTGCCGATACTTAAGAAGTCTCTGGAGGGCAGTCCTGCGAGTGTTCTTCCGGAACAGATGTTGTTGGAAGCCGTAGATGGGATTGCGTATTCCCTGCTGTTTTTTCTCATATTTTCTGTGCTTCAGGTGATTTTTTTGATTCTGGTAAGGATGTTGAAGCCGATGGACAAACTTCCGGTTGTCGGAAAGCTGAATAAGCTGGGTGGTGCAGTTTTTGGATTCCTGTGGGTCTTTATTCTCTGCCTTCTGCTGGGAAATGTATTTTTTACCTATGTTCCCAAGCAGGTGCGAAGACAGATGGGACTGGGAAAGCGCGCGGTGCAGGAGACTGTGCTTTTAAATGTCTTTGTGCCATAGCCGGTTATTTATACTTTCTCGATTTGGAGAAGGGAATTCAGAATTGGGGAGAAGGGATATACAAATGAACCGCATCAATTATCAGATAGAACTGGATCACATCATTGACGGCCTGCAGAGGGAAAATAAGGTGCCGTCTTTGTTGATGCACAGTTGCTGCGCACCTTGCAGCAGCTATTGCCTGACATATCTGGCAGAGTATTTTCGGATCACTGTTTTTTATTACAATCCGAATATTTCTCCGCAGACAGAGTATGAGAAGCGGGTACAGGAGCAACAGCGGCTGATCAACGAGCTTCCTCTCAAATGGCCGGTGCAGTATGTTCAGGGAGAATACGAGCCGGATCGTTTTTTTGAGATGGCTCGCGGAAAGGAAGATGTGCCGGAAGGCGGTGAGAGATGCTTTGCGTGCTATGAGCTTCGGCAGCGGGCAGCGGCGGAGTATGCAGGGGAGCATGGATTTGATTATTTTACAACAACCCTTTCGGTCAGCCCTCATAAAAATGCGGCGGTGTTAAATGAAATCGGACTGCGGCTTGCACAGGAGTATGGGGTTCCCTATCTGGTATCGGATTTTAAGAAACGGGGGGGCTATCAGAGGTCGATCGAGCTGTCAAAAGAATATGATCTGTACCGGCAGAATTACTGTGGCTGCGTCTATAGCAAGAGAGAATCAGAAGGGGCAAGAGAGCCATAGTACAATTACAATGCAGCAATCCATGGCATCAGTTGGGGTCAAAATGCCTTTTGACCCCGGCATTATGGATATGATATCATGGCGGTGGGAAGAAACGAGGAGACATCTATGACAGAGGAATATATGCGCCGCGCAATTGCGCTGGCCCAAAAGGGACGGGGAAGAGTCAACCCGAATCCGCTGGTAGGGGCGGTCATCGTGAAGGAGAATCGGATCATCGGAGAGGGATATCACGAATATTATGGAGGCCTTCATGCGGAGCGGAACGCCCTGGCCCATTTGACAGAGGATGCTGCAGGGGCAGAGATGTATGTGACATTGGAGCCCTGCTGCCATTATGGTAAGCAGCCCCCCTGTACACAGGCAATCATAGAGCATGGTATCAGGAAGGTGTATGTGGGATCGGATGACACGAATCCGTTGATGTCTGGCAAGGGAATCCTGCTGCTGCGGGAAGCGGGCATTGAGGTGGAGACGCATGTGCTCCGGGAGGAGTGTGATGCACTCAATCCTGTCTTTTTCCATTATATCACGGAGGGGACGCCGTATGTGGTGATGAAGTATGCGATGACGCTGGATGGAAAGACAGCGTGTCATACAGGGGAGAGTAAATGGGTGACAGGAGAGCAGGCGCGCGCTCATGTACAGGAGACAAGAAATGCTTTAAAAGGGATTATGGTGGGAGTTGGAACAGTGATTCAGGATAATCCCAGTCTTACCTGCCGGATGCCTGGGGGCCGTAATCCAATCCGTATTATCTGTGATAGCCAGCTGAGGACACCGCTTGACAGTCAGGTAGTCTGCACTGCAGATACCGTGCCGACAATTGTGGCAACAGTCTGTCAGGATGAGGAGCGGATAGCAGCTTATCAGCAAAAGAAGGTTCAAGTCCTGTCAGTGAAGGAAGAGGCGGGACGGGTTAATCTCAGGGATTTGATGTGTAAGCTCGGAGAGATGGAGATTGACGGGATTTTGCTGGAGGGGGGAGGAACACTGAACCAGAGTGCCCTGCAGGCAGGAATTGTCTGCCAGATACAGGCGTATATCGCTCCAAAGATTTTTGGGGGACAGGGCAAGTATTCTCCGGTGACAGGGCTGGGAGTGGATAATCCTGAACAGGCATGGAAATGTGAAAGCATGGATTTTAAGCGTTTTGGAGAGGATATCTTGCTGGAATGCAGGCTAAAATCGTAGAAATAGCATTTTATCATTTAGGTGAAAGGGCAGCTTTACTATGTTTACAGGAATCATTGAGGAGGTCGGGAGTATCCGTTCGGTGGTGAAAGGGTCGAGGTCGGCGGTGCTGTCTGTCGCGGCGGAGACGGTGCTTGCGGGAACGAAGGTGGGCGACAGCATTGCGGTCAATGGTGTCTGTCTGACAGTGACAGGTCTTACACGGGGAGGATTTGAGGCAGATGTGATGGCAGAGACGCTGCGTCGAAGCTCTCTGGGGCAGCTGAGCCGGGGGAGTATGGTGAACCTGGAGCGCGCGATGGCAGCAGACGGCAGGTTCGGCGGCCATATCGTGGCTGGCCACATTGATGGGACGGGAACGGTCCGTTCGATGAAGCGGGAGGATAATGCTGTCTGGGTGGAGGTTCAGACCACGCCGGAGATCCTGCGTTATATCATCGAGAAGGGATCGATTGCGATTGATGGGATCAGCCTGACGGTGGCAGGGCTGACGGAGGACAGCTTCCTGGTCTCTGTCATACCACATACCGGGCAGGAAACCACATTGCTGCACAGGAAGCAGGGTGATATAGTGAATCTGGAAAATGATATGGTGGGAAAGTATGTGGAGCGTCTGCTGGGATTACCGCTTGGCGGTGAAGGAACGGGGGACGTGGAAAACACAGGAGGCATTACGCTGGAGATGCTGCAGAGATATGGAATGACCTGAGCAGGGGCTTATTATTTAAATAATGGGAAATTGCACGAAACATAGTGGTACGCAACCAAGAAATCCGAAGGATTTCTTGCAAGGCAAAACGCTGGTTTTGCCTTTTTATAGAAATAGGATGAGAAAGGTTGAAACAAGATGGATGTAAAATTTAACACGATAGAAGAATTACTGGAGGATCTGAGACAGGGGAAGATCGTTGTCATGATTGATGATGAAGACCGGGAAAATGAGGGTGATGTGATCTGTGCGGCAGAGCATGCCACACTGGAAAATGTCAACTTCATGGCCAGTTATGCCAGAGGATTGATCTGTATGCCGATGGCACAGGAATATACAGATAAACTGGGACTCCACCAGATGTGTGAGGTGAATACGGATAATCACTGTACTGCGTTTACCGTGTCGATTGATCATGTGGATACGACGACGGGAATTTCTGCCTATGAGCGGGCTGTTACGGCGCGTAAGACGGTGGAGGACGGAGCGAAGCCGGGGGATTTCCGGATGCCCGGCCATATGTTTCCGCTGCAGGCAAAGCCCGGCGGGGTGCTGGAAAGAAACGGCCACACAGAGGCAACGGTGGATATGGTACGCCTGGCGGGATTGAAGCCTGTGGGGCTGTGTTGTGAGATTATGCGTGAGGACGGCAGGATGGCGAGGCTGCCTGATCTGGTGGAATTTGCCGGGAAGCACCAACTCAAGCTTGGATGTATTGCAGATCTGGTGAAATACCGCCGGGAGCATGAGATTCTGGTAGAGTGTGTGGCGAAGGCGAAAATGCCGACCAGATACGGGGAGTTTACGATTCACGGATATGTCAATAAGCTGAATGGAGAGCATCATGTGGCTCTGGTTAAAGGAGATATCTGTGATGGGAAGCCGGTGCTCTGCCGTGTACATTCGGAGTGTCTGACGGGTGATGCTCTGGGGTCCGCACGATGTGACTGCGGGCAGCAGTACGATGCCGCGATGAAGATGATCGCTAAGGAGGGACGCGGCGTGCTGTTGTATATGCGTCAGGAGGGACGTGGTATTGGTCTGATTAATAAGATCAGGGCCTATGAGCTGCAGGACAGAGGAAGGGATACGGTTGAGGCTAATCTGGAACTGGGATTTCCGGAAGATGCCAGAGATTATTCCATCGGTACGCAGATATTGATGGATCTGGGAATTCGCCAGCTGCGTCTGATGACGAATAATCCGGCTAAGATGTATGGCCTGGCGGGATACGATCTGGAGATTGTGGAGCGTGTGCCGATTGAGATTGAGGCAGGCCAGTATGACCACTTTTATTTGAAGACAAAGAAGGAGAAGATGGGACACCTTCTTCATATATAAAAGGAATGGAGGATTATCATGAAAGTATTGGAAGGAAAAGTAGTAGCCGAGGGAGTGAAAATTGCAATTGTGGCAGCACGTTTTAATGAATTTATCGTGTCAAAGCTGGTGGAGGGCGCCAGAGACGGCCTTGTACGCCACAATGTGTCGGATGATGATATTACACTGGCATGGGTGCCGGGAGCATTTGAAATCCCTCTTATGGCAAAGAAAATGGCTGATTCCGGTAAGTATGACGCGGTCATTTGTCTGGGAGCCGTGATCCGCGGAGCAACAAGCCATTATGATTATGTATGTAATGAGGTATCCAAGGGGATTGCTGCGGTATCGCTGGAATCAGGTGTTCCGGTGATGTTTGGCGTGGTGACGACAGACAATATTGAGCAGGCGATCGAGCGTGCCGGCACAAAGGCAGGCAATAAAGGGTATGACTGTGCGCTGGGTGCGATAGAAATGATTAATTTGAGCAGACAGATATAAAAGAGCAGGATAGAAAGGACCGGTCGGAGATGTTCCAGCAGTTTTATCCAAAAGAATATTATGAATCAACGTATGAGATCCCTTTTGAAGCATATTATCAAAAGGGATACCGCGGCGTGCTTTTTGATGTGGACAATACGTTGGTGGAGCATGATCAGCCGGTGACGCCGAGGGCGAAAAAACTTTTTGAGAGGCTGCGTGAGACGGGGTTTGAGACGTGTGTGATCTCTAATAATAAGGATTACCGCGTAAAGCCCTTTGCCGATGCAGTTCATACGGACTTTGTCTACAAGGCGGGAAAGCCCTCTCCGAGAGGATATCAGGAGGGGATGCGAAGGATGGGGACAGATGTTTCAACAACGCTCTTCGTGGGGGATCAGATTTTCACGGATGTGTGGGGGGCGAACCGGGCTGGAATTCATTCGATTCTTGTCCGGCAGATTGCGCGTCATGAGGAGATACAGATCGTGCTGAAACGTATTCTCGAAAAGGTTGTTTTATGGGAGTACTGGAGGACACATCGTCCTTATTCCGACAGCTGAAACTGAGTGATGGCGGGTGAAATGGATACCTTTTCGTATAGC
>CAYYGS010000004.1:0-24422 GCA_964471335.1 uncultured Jutongia sp. | reverse complement strand
GTATCAGTCCGAGCTTACGACAGAATACCAGGAAGAGGAGTACCCGCATATTTTGAAGGACAATAAGGTCAATCTGGTCTGGCATCAGGTGACGACGGCAGCGGCGAATGACAATGTGCTGAATATGCTGAATGCGACGAAGGGAGTCAATGTCGTGGCTCCGACGTGGTTTACCGTGTCCGGTAATAAGGGCGCTGTTACTTCTCTGGCGAGCGATACGTATGTGGATCGTGCGCACAGCCTGGGTGTGGAAGTCTGGGCGGTCTGCAATGATTTTGGCCATGACAGTAAGATCGGCAAGGTGCTGGGAACGACAACGACGCGTCAGAAGCTGGAAAAGAATCTGATTGCCGAAGCTATTAAATACAGCCTGGATGGTATTAATATTGATTTTGAGTATGTAAAAAAGGAGAGCGGGGAAGATTTCGCACAGTTTGTGAGAGAGCTGGGAATTATGTGCCGCAACAACGGTGTTGTTCTCTCGATTGATAATTACCCGCCGACAGATTATTCGAGCTATTATAATAGGAAGGAGCAGGCGGCGGTGGCCGATTATGTCATTACGATGGCATATGACGAGCACTATGCGGGTTCGAAGGAGGCCGGCCCTGTGTCTTCTCTGAATTATGTGAAGGATGCTACGACAAATGTTTTGAAAGAGGTGCCGCCGGAGCAGGCGATCATCGCGCTTCCATTTTACAGCCGTCTCTGGCAGGAGACAACGAAGGACGGCAAGACGAAGGTGACATCTCAGGCGTATTCCATGACATATGCGAGAAATGCCCTGACAGACGCCAATGCCAAGATCGCGTGGGATGATGCGACGGGAATGAATTACGGGGAGTATGCCAAGGATGGTTCTACCTTTAAGATGTGGTTAGAGGATGAGACGTCGTTGGAAGAGAAGATGAAGGTAGTGACAGAGGCGAAGACGGCCGGGGTGGGATTTTGGAAGCTTGGCCTGGAGAACTCCTCTGTTTGGGACATGATCATAAAGTATACAAATTCGTGAGGAGGTAGGCCTATGTATGAGTGCCCCAATTGTGGAGGCAATTTGCGGTTTGATATCAAATCGCAGAAGCTTGGCTGCGTGCATTGTGATGCTAAATTTGATCCCTACGCCGTTTCAAAGGAGAAGGATGCGGAGGAGGATTCTTTTGAGCTGACCGTTTTTCGATGTCCGCAGTGTTACGGTGAGGTGTACAGTACGGATAATACGATCGCGGGCTTCTGCAGTTTTTGCGGGGCGTCAACGATTCTTACCAGCCGCCTGGTGAAGGGACAGAAAATGGGATATTTGATTCCCTTTCAGAAGACGAAGGAGGAATGTAAGAAGGAGTATACCAGAATGATGCGCAGGGCGTTTTTTGCGCCCAAGGAACTGAAGGATGAGAAATATATTGACAGCTTCCGCGGTATCTACATGCCGTATTGGATCTATTATATCCGACAGGGTGGAAATGAACCGGTACAGCTTACAGGTTCCAAGAGCCACCGGAGAGGCGATTATATAATCACGGAGTATTACCGCCTTAATGTAGGGCTGGATGCTTATTACAAGGGGATTTCTTATGATGCCTCTTCTTCCTTTTCGGATACGATCAGTGAGAGTCTGGCACCCTATAATGTGAAAAATATGAAGCAATTTGCACCGACCTTCCTCAGTGGATTTTATGCGGATACTTCGGATGTGGACTCATCTGTATATGAGGATGACGCGAGGGAGTTTGCGGTGCAGGAGACAGAGCGTTTTCTGGAGAAAAATGAACTTATCAAGAAATATACTCTGAAGGAGAGCGGAAGCGCACTGGAGACGCGTCTGAATACAGATACCGTGCAGATTGACACAGCGCTGCTTCCGGTTTGGTTTATGTCCTATCGGAATCAGGGCAGAGTAGCATATGCCGCTGTCAATGGTCAGACGGGCAAAGTGGTAGCGGATATACCGGTAGATATCAAAAAATATGTGGCGGCATCGGGAGTCCTGACTATCATCCTGTTTGTTCTGCTGAATATGTTTCTGACATTGCAGCCAACCATGTTGGCGATTGTGGTTTCTGTGCTGGCCATGCTGACAGCAATCATACATACAAGAGAAATCCGGCTGATTGCTATCAAGGAATCATATGAGGATGACCAGGGGGCGATGGTGGCGCTTGCAAGGAAGGAGCTGAAGAGGGCGCAGGCGAGACAGGAGCGCATGGCACAGACAGCAGATAGTTCCGCAGCGGCCACTGTGGAGCCGTTGCAGCAGTCCTTATATGCAAAACGGCAGGAGGCCCGCGAAATACAGAAGGAAGAGAGAAAGAAGAACAAAGGCAGTTTGATTATTAACGAGATAATTATAGCAATTGTTGCGCTACAGCTCTTTATGGGAACCGCCATGACGATTCCGACAGGTGCTATGCAGCTGGTTCTGATCGGAGGAACGTTGATTGGAACGGGGATCGCTACATGGAAATGCTTTTCACATATCAAGAAGATTAAGGCAAAGAGCGGGATGCCGCGCTCGATCTTCTGCGTTCTGGCGTTGATCATTACAGTAATGATAGTGTTGGTTGAGCCGGCATCAGATCTGTTTTATTATGGTTGTGTTATATTAATCCTGGCGTCTGTGTTTGCCGTATTGGTTGATTTAATTGCCAGCTACAATATTCTTGCGACCAGACAGCTTCCGCAGTTCGAATATAAGGGAGGTGATGACCGTGCATAGAATTAACTCGTGTCTTCGCCGTCATCTCCTGCCGATGATTTTGATGACGGTGTGCCTTCTGTTGTTCCTGCCGATAGGGACGCAGACTGCGGTTCGCGTAAAGGCAGCTCCGAATACACAGACTGCGGAGACAGCGAAATCCAAAAAGAAAACCAAATCTAAAACTAAAACGAAATTAAATGCAAAAGATAAAGATGCGCAGAAGGCAAAAAGGGCGGCCGAAAAAGAAGCCGGGCAGACCCAAAAGAGTGCCGATTACGCCATGGAGGAGACGGCGGGCGGCGATGCCGGGCTGCTGGATATGGAGGGAGCGCAGGAGCTGGAGTCGCAGGAACAGGGTTCTCTGACTTACAAGAATTCTGAGACCGGATATGTTGCTTTTATTGAGGATGATGCCGCATTGCTGCAGGCGGGAGAGGGAGAAGCCCTTCTGTCATGTATGGAGAAGATTACCGTATACGGAAATGTGGCATTTAAAACGATTTTGACAAATCCTGGTACAGCAGACAGCTTTATCCAACGTTATTATGGAGAAAAGTTTGGCTCGGACAGCGGCACCGTATTTCTCATTGATATGGCAAACCGTAAGATCTGGATCTATAGTAATGGGGAAATCTACAAAACGATTACAAAGAGTTATGCCAATACGATTACCGATAATATATACCGCTATGCAACGGATCAGAAATATTATCAATGTGCCTATTCAGCGTTTGAGCAGGAACTGAAGCTTCTGGAAGGAAGGCGTATTGCACAGCCGATGAAATATATCAGCAACTTTTTTCTTGCTCTTGCGCTGGCATTGTTGATTAATTATTTTTTGGTAAAACATACCTCCCATGCGAGAAGGCCAAAGAGCGAAGAGCTTTTGAATGGACTCTTTATGGATCGAAAAATTAAGAATGTCTATCCTGAATTCTTATATAAACAGGAGAAATATTCTCCACGCAGTTCTTCCTCCGGTGGAGGAGGCGGCGGTGGAGGCGGCGGTGGCGGTGGCGGCGGCCACAGCTTCTAGCACATCATAAACTGCGGTATAGCATATCCCGTACACATTTATGCGCAAGGAATATGCGTAGAAATGAGGAATTTTTATGAAACATTATTATTACCAAGAAGAGATTTATTTTGCCAATCAAAGGGATGAAAATTTTCTGTGGATGAATCAGGACAAGGTCGTCGAGATGCTGAGTGGGAATCTGGCAGTTGGAGTGATCGGAGGATATTATGAGGAGGGATTTCCGATCCATTTTGTCAGTGCGTTTACCCTAAATAATCTGGGGTACACGATGGAGAGCCTTATGGAGGCGACTGGCGGATTATTTTTGAATCTGGTATGCCCGGATGACAGATCCTTTTTCATTATGGGAATGAAGGAGAGACCGGAAGCATCCAGGGAATATCGTCTGTTGCATCAGAATGGTGAGGCGGTCTGGGTGAATGAACTTCGTACGGAGTCTGCGTCAGAAGACGGCAGGAAACTCTGGATTGGTTCGATTCGTCTGGTTCAAAATGAGCATATGGCAAGAAGGGAATTTATATCAAAGATTTCTCATGATGTACGGACGCCGTTAAATGCAATTATCGGCGTGGCCAAGTTGATTGCAATGCAGAAGGATGATTCGGAGAAGCTGAGAGAGTATCTTGAAGTGATCGTGAATTCCAGTTATCATTTGCTTCATCAGATGGACGAGGTACTGGAGATGAACAGTATTGAGTCTGGCGTGATTAATCTGGAGGAGCAGGGCTTCTCCATGCATGAATTTATAGAAGAGCTGCGGGAGATATTTGTACCTCGTTTAGAGGAACGGGAGCAGGAGCTGGAGATTATTTATGAGGATATTGCGCATGATAAGGTTCTGGGGGATGTGTTGAACATTCAGAAGATTTTTATTAATCTGCTGGAAAATGCATCCAAATATTCTCCGCATGATTCTAAGATTCAGCTGGTGGTTCATGAGAATTCCCAGACTCAGGTTGGGTATGCCGAGTATGAAATTAAGGTGATTGATCATGGAGTGGGAATTGATGAGAGTATGCTGGAACGAATATTTCAGCCTTTCGAGAGGATTGAAGACAGTCGGGTGACGGGAGGGATTCCGCATATCGGACTGGGACTTGCAATTACGAAAAGCATTGTGGAAATGATGAACGGAAAGCTTAGTGTTACCAGTAAGCTCCAGGGAGGTTCCTGTTTTATGGTCAGTCTTCCACTGAAAATCCAGTTGGATGATGTGGCACAGGGACAGTTGGAAAATAAAAGTGTTCTGGATGGAATGAGAATCCTTGCGGTGGAGGATAATGAGATTAATCAGGAGATTCTTGTGGAACTGCTGAAGGCAGAAAATGTGACAGTGGAAATTGCGGAAAACGGCTTGCGTGCCGTAGAGATCTTTCGAGAGAAGGAAAAGAGCTACTATGATGCGATATTAATGGATATCCACATGCCTTTTATGGATGGCTATGAGGCGACAGAAAATATCCGTATGATTGCTGAGAATGGCGGCGATACGATTCCGATCATTGCCGTTACAGCGGATACCATGCAGGAGGATATAGAGATGGCCTTACAGTATGGGATGAATGGACATATTTCAAAGCCTTTGAATTTTGAGGAATTGAAGGCGACATTATCCTTCTGGCATAACAGGCATTCGTTGAAGGGGATGCATTAATATAATATCGGGCAGGTTGCAGGGAGACAAAGATGGAGATTGAATTGGAGCAGGGAAAACTGTTTTTGTACACCGGAGAAGAAGCGGAGGAAGCTTGGAGAACGGAAGACTTCTGGGGAGATATCAGGAGTCTGGTACAGGGGCAGGGGCTCCATTTTTGTAAAGCGGAGGTCCTGGAGGATGCTGTGTTTGGGGAAATTATCCTGCCGCTGGAAGCAGGGAAGGATTATCGCAACATTTTTGTGACATATTATCTGACCGGGGATCAGCTGGCATTGGTGACTGATTCCGCAGACGGAGGAACGGATGAGTTGGCAGCGCGGCTGGCGGATGAGAGGGAATCGACGCCCGTTAAATGCTTTCTGCGGTTGTTGGATGAGCTTTTGAAGAATGATATGAAGCGTCTGCAGGAGATCGAGGCTGTCTGTTACCGTATCGAGGAGGAGATTTTGGCAGGGCAGGAAAGCACGGCCGTTTCTTCTCTGGCATGGTACCGTAAGCTGCTTCTTGCCAAAAATCTGCGCTATCAGCAATTAGGCGATATGAGCGATACCCTTCGGGAAAATACAAATCAATTTTTCTCCAACAGAGAGACAGCCTTTTTTCGTGCATTTGGAAAGAAGGCAGAGAGATTATATCAACACTCCCAGATGCTGCGGGAGACAGTGATTCAGATCGGTGAATTGCAGCGGCAAAAGCTGGAGCAGCAGAGAAATGATACCATGCGGATCCTGACCGTGGTGACAGCCCTGTTCTCCCCGTTAAGCCTGATTGCAGGGTGGTATGGGATGAATTTTGTCAATATGCCGGAACTGAAAAGCCCCTCCGGATATTTTATCGTCGCGGCTGTCTGTATCATCATTGTGGCCGGCGAACTTACCTTGTTTAAGAAAAAGAAATTAATATAATTATAAAATGATAATGTTGGCGCAGCTAATGTCCTCCGCCAGTTCAAAGACCGTCCCGGAATCGAGTCCGACTACTGTCGGGCGCAACGCTGTCGTGGGATGGTTTTTTACGACCCTGGCACGCTCTCCGTTGCTTAAGGTCACGGTCGAATCGACGGGATAGAGAATGACGCTGGCAAGGAAGCTTTTCATCGAATCAATGTCCAATTCTTCCGTCATAGACATAATCATTTCTATGGCCGTGCGCTGGGAAAATGCTTTTTTATAGGGGCGTTCTGTCACCAGGGCATCGTACACATCCACAACCGATAAAATCTTTGCGTAGTGAATGATCTTGTCAGACTTGACGCCCATAGGATACCCTTTTCCGTTCATTTTCTCATGATGCTGCAGAACGGCAAGGGAGATTGCCTTGTTAAATTCATTTTTCTCATTCAAAATCTTATATCCCAGCACGGGATGCTGTTTCATAATTTCAAATTCCTCGTCGGTGAGGCGTCCCGGCTTATTCAATACTTCATTCGGGATCTTAGATTTACCCATATCATGAAGAAGTCCGGCAATTCCAATATTGTAGATATCCTCTTTTTTCATCTGTTGCTTTTTGGCAATGATCATCGACATGGTTGCCACATCGACGCTGTGCTTGAAAGTATATTCATCGCTTGTCTTTAAGGCATTAATATCGACAGCAACGGAATCATTTTCGTTGATCGCTTTCATCAGATCGTTTGTAATGCTCGTGGAAGTTTGGGTAAACTGTTCCGAGGAGGAGTTATTATACAGATATTGAATACCCTCGGATACACGTTTTTTAACACTCTCCGTCAACTTGACACGCGCCGGGTCCTCTGTGCGCAGCTTTGAGATATTATTTCTCGCAAGGGCGCAGGTAGGCTCCTCCGGTTGATCCGGTTTGGGGTCTTCCTCGCCCTCGCTGATATATACTCCGGCAAGCCCTGTTTTTCTCAGGCCTTCAATCATGTAATCATCTAAAATGGCATACCGGTTGATCAGTGTACGGTCCATGCGGTCCACAATTGCCTGGTCAATCCGCATGCCCGGTTTTAAATCCCGGCATCTTACAAAGTATCGTTTAATCAATGTTTTACCACCTTTATTTTGGATATATTTTATCTAATTAGGAAATTGCTCGCAACATAGTGGAACGCAACCAAGAAATCCGAAGGATTTCTTGCAAGGCAAAACGCCGGTTTTGCCTTTATTCATAAGCGATGCGATAGCAGGACCTTCCGGAATTCTTTGCTTCATACAGAGAGGAATCGCTAATTCGCATCAAAGCTTCCACATCCTGTTTCTCATCCGGTGCGGTTTTTCGGACGGCAACGCCAAGACTTGCGGTTACGCCCGCAAACCGTTTATCCTCCGAGAAAGCCTGATTCAGGGTGTCAAGAGAATAGTCGGTCAGCTCTTCCATCTGCTGTTTGGAGAGCTTTCTGTCAGATATCACGATAAATTCGTCACCGCCCAGCCGTGCTACGAAATCATCTGCATAGATTTCCCGCAGCTTATTTGCCGCCAGCACAATGGCAACATCTCCTGCGTGATGGCCGAAAGTATCGTTAACGTGTTTGAAGTGGTCCAGATCAACGGTTGTAATATTGATCTGTGGTGCGGACTGCAGTGTTTCCAGGTATTCAAACAGGCTTCTTCTATTATGTAATCCGGTCAGGAAATCTGTATTGGCGCTCAGCCGCGTCTGCCTCTCTAATTGACGTTCCGTCGTAATATCGTTAAAGATCAGAACCTTGCCGATAGCCTCGCCGAATACGTCTACAATTGGTGTTTCATACTTTTGTAAATGGCGTAAGTCATCATTCTTTGTCTTTACGAGAATCTCTGTTTTGCCATCATGGGAGAGGATAGTGTCAACGGCGTGTTTTTTCCAGATGTCGCTTTTTTCGCCCGGCTCAATCGTACAATTCGGGAAAAATTCATGGAACTTGGAATTTACACTCACGATCCGAGAATCTGTATCCTCAATTAAAACGGAAAAAGGCATGCTTTCCATAACGATTTCCAGCTCGGTGTTAATATTCTGCAATTCGGTGACGTCATGCGCAACGCCGCATGTACCGAAAATATTTCCATCCGGATCTATCAGCGGAGACTTGTAGGTCTTGAAAAGCCGCATGCCGGATTTTGTCTTGACCTTTTCATCGAAAAGGACGGTTTCCCTGGCGTTAATAACGACTTCCTCGGATTCCAGGCAGACATAGTCCCCCTTTTTGTATTCCTGCTCCGGCATATCCCAGATGTAATAGTGTCCTTTTTTGTAGATCTGCTCTTTTGTCTTGGCAACAGCCTTGCAAAAACCGTTATTTACCTTCCAGTGCGCACCGGCTGTATCCTTAAACCAGACAAGGTCAGGAATGCTATCCGTTGCTGTCGTGAGACATACATCAAGGCGGCGGTTGTCAAAGCGGAGCTTCAGTGTATGTTGCAGACGCCGATAGTGTGACCGGAGGATTGCCTCCGTATTGCCGACCCAGATATCATCAAAATATTCATACATATCGGGGGCAATATCTTCAAAGGAGGAAGCATCTGTCAATAATATTTTGTATACGTGGGACGGAATATCAGACTGCATCACATCTGCCGCTGTAGTGCAGTCGGCAATGAGTGCGGAGTCGTAACTATAGGATGCGGCCTCCGAGTCACCGCATTGCGGCGGCCATTTCATGATCTGATATGTACTGTCCTCCAGTGAAGCTGCTGATGAGATTACCTGTTCCAAACGTGTGTTATCTGTGGCAAGATATAAGTCATAATTACAATGATACATAATTCCCTCTCCATATCCTTTTACAGGAGTTTCCTGACAAGATAATCTGCCTTACTTGCCTATATCCGAATAAATTCGGTATAGGCAAATGCGGCATACTACCAACATTGCGACATATACAAAGTTTAACATAAAGTTAACAAATAAACAAGATTTTTAAAACAGATAGGATTTACGCAGAATTATCTTGAATCATACACAAAATCATAGTAGAATAGGAGGAAAGGACACCGGAGGGATGTGGTATCATGGGACGGTTATTAATTGTGTCAAAAGCGGACCGGTTGGAAAAATATCAGGAGATAGCACAGCGGTATGGAACTGGTTTTGAATTAAATGATTTCTTTGCCCCGGCGCTTCTGGATGACAAAGGGGCTCTGCGGGATGTGATTCAGAAATACCGACAGATGGGTCTGCCTGAGGGCAGCACAATGCACGGTGTTTTTTTCGACATGGTTATTTTCAGCCAGGATGCCGGCATTCGCGAGGCGACGGCCCGGAGGATGGAGCAGAGCATGCAGATTGCGGAGGAGCTGGGTGTGAAGGGTGTTGTGTTCCATACGAATACCAATCCAATTTTGCAGTCGCCGCAGTATGATGAAAATGCCGTTGACAGGACGTCGGCCTATCTGGCAGAGCTGCTGGACAAGTTCCCCCGGACGGAGATCTATCTGGAGAATATGTTTGACAATACGCCTAATATTTTGGAGCGGATTTCGCAAAGGTTAAAGGAATATCCTAATTATGGCATCTGTTTGGATTACGCACATGCCTATGTCTTTGGCAGAGCAGTTTCCGTGGATGTATGGGTGAAGGCGTTGGAGCCGTTTGTGAAGCACATTCATATTAATGACAATAATCTGGCAGGCGATCTGCACTGGGCGGTGGGCACAGGGATGATCCACTGGTGGCAGTTTGTGGAATATTATCACACATATTTTAAGGACTGCAGTGTGCTGGTTGAGGTGACGGAGCCGGAGGATCAGAAGAGATCGCTGGCTTATCTGATGCAATATAAAGAATTCGTAACAGATACTGATATGCAGGTCTGATATAATGCACTTGGTACAAGGCAGTATTTTTAGTGATTGATTATACATAGAGAAAAAAAGGAGGAGTGGACATGGGGCAGAAAAAGCCATTAGATGCTGAGGAGACCTTGGAAAAGATATTTTACTATATGAATCAACTGATTGATGAGAAGGAATTTTCTGCGACAATCCGCATCCTTACAGATATGGGAAGGACTGTAGTCAATTCAGACAGAGCTTCCTTCTGGTATTGGGATACGCAGAAAAAGCAGTACTGGACATTAGCGGCGCTGGGCAGTGAGCGCATCATTGTGCCGGAAGGCACGGGAATCGTTGGGGCGTCCATTCAGAATAATGAGACGATTGTATTGAATGCACCGTATACGGATGACCGATTTAATGCAGAGGTCGATAAGGCGAGCGGCTATACTACACGTTCTATTTTGTGCATGCCGGTGACGAATGCCAGAGGACAGGTAATCGGAGCTTATCAGGCGCTGAATAAGCTGGGAGAGGATGAAAATGCTGCCTTTGATGATCGTGATGTGAAGAGGCTGGCATTAGCTGCTGTATATTGTGGTAAGACGTTAGAATCCCAGCTTTTATATCAGGAGTCTCAAGTGGATGCGTTGACGGGACTTCGGAATCGACGTGGATTTTATGAGTATTATACAGATTACATTCAACCGGAATCAGAGAAGAAGACGGTGTCTGTCATTATGTGTGATATTGATTTCTTTAAAAAGGTGAATGACACATACGGCCATAATGCCGGTGATGCAGTGCTGGAGCACGTTTCCGGTATTCTACAGGAGGGTGTGAAGGACATTGGAAGAGCCGTGAGATGGGGAGGAGAGGAATTTGTATTGCTTTTGCCGGGACTGGATCTGGCGCAGGCAGGCCAGCTGGCAGAGAAGCTGCGCAAGCGGGCCGCGGATTGTCCCTGCCATTGCGAAGAGGGACAGATTAGCATTACCATGTCTTTTGGTGTGAAGGAGTGGGAGAAAGATCTGAGCGCAGACGAGAATATCAGTAAGGTGGACAGCCTGTTATATCGGGCGAAGGAGACTGGCCGTAATAAGGTGATTTCGGATACATAGGAGGAATGTCAGGTGGCGAGTGCAAAATCTGTTTTTATCAGTTACAGCTCCCTGGATAGTTTTTACGTAGAGAAGCTGGCACGGATGTTGGAAAAAATGGAAATTTCATATTGGAAAGCGCCGGACATGATACCTGCAGGTTCAAATTATGCGAAGGAGATCCCACAGGCGATCCAAAATTGTCGGGTGTTTATATTGATGCTGTCGGAATCCTCCCAAAAATCTATCTGGGTGGAGAAGGAGATTGACAGCGCGATATATTACCGCAAGAGGATCATTCCATTTCAGATTGATGATGCGCCCTTAAATGATATGTTCCGTTTTTATCTGAATAATGTACAAACGATTTCATATGCCAAGGGGCGCAGAGAGGCTATTGAGGCATTGAAGGGGAGATTGCGTCAGATCCTTAACGCGGAAGAGGGAAGCTCTGGGAAGGGTACGACGGACAAGGGAAAATATTTGAAGAGGACAGCTGAAAAACCGGCAGCACAGAAGGGGAGCCCTGAAAATGCGATGACTCAGAAGCAGGGGACGGCCGGTGGGGAAAGAAATGCCAGGGCGTCAGAAAATGTGTCTCCGGCGAGCCGTGAAAAGCAGAAAGATCGCGGCGAGGGTGACAATAAAAAGGCGCAGAAAAATAAGGAACAGAATAGACCTGTCGGAAGCCGTAATCGTACAGAGGCCCTGACGATGAATCATGTGCCGGAGGAATGCCAGTACTGCGGCGGCGAGGTGGAGCTGGTAGAGAAGGGGACATATCGCTGTCAGAGATGTGGTAAGAATAATTACGATTATTTTCAGACAATCCGTAATTATCTGGAACAGATGGGGGCGAGATCGGCGTTGCAGATCGAGAGGGATACCGGAGTGCCGCGCCGTGTCGTAGAGTATCTTTTGAAACAGGATTATTTGGAGATTCCCAGATTATCTCCTTTAAGGATCTCCTGTGAGAGATGTGGTTCCCCGATCCGTTCCGGAAGATTGTGTGAGCTTTGTATGCGGGATCAGAATAGATCGGCAGGATGGCGTTGAATCGAATGTGATGAAGAAGCAGCCGCCAAAGGGCGGTATACCGTTAGAAACGGCATGGAGGATTATCATGGAAAAAGTTATTTGGGTCGTCAGTGGCAGCAGAGAGGATATTTTGTCCACACAGAGAAAACTCAATTCGACGGGTAGTATGAGGGCGTATTGTATGCTTTCCCGGGAAGCTGTAAAGGAGGCAGTACATAAGCAGCGTCTGGAAAGTCCATCGAGGATCAGCACGCCGTCCCTTGTATTGCTGGATTATGAGATTACGGCACAGAATGATTATGAGGTGCTGTCCTATCTGCGCAGCCAGGAGGATCTGGCGGGAGTGCCTCTCGTCTTTATGATGGAGGAGCGCAGCCTGGAAATGGATGAGGAATGTTATGCAAGAGGAGCGACTGTGGTGTTGCGCAAGCCTTTGTCGGAATCAGGCATTCAGCGGATTGAGACGATGGCATGGCAGCATGAAGTGACAAAAAATTATGAGCAGATTCTTCAGAAACAGACCGGAGATCTGCAGGCGGCCAGAGAAATTATGGAGCTGAACAATCAGCTGCAGACGCGAAACGAAGTATTGTATCAGGTATTTGGTAGATATTTTTCGGATAAGGTGCTGGAATTGATTTTGGAAAATCCGGATGGCCCTGCTATCGGAGGAGAGAAGCGTGAAGTCACGGTGATGATGGCTGATCTGCGCGGGTTTACACCGATTTCTGAGGATTTGGGACCGGAGGAACTGACGGAACTTCTCAATTCCTATTTCGGAAAGATGCTGGATATTATTATCAGTTATCACGGAACCGTTATTGAATTTCTGGGAGATGCGATATTGGCCGTATTCGGCGCGCCGCTCGCTTCGGATACACAGACAGAAGACGCCATTGCGGCAGCGATCGCCATGCAGAATGCGATGGAAGAGGTCAATGAGTATTGTACGGAGAAGGGGCAGCCTGTTTTGGAGATGGGCATTGCAATCCATCGGGGAGAAGTGCTGATCGGTAATATCGGTTCGGAAAGAATGATGCGTTATAATGTTGTGGGAAGAGCCGCCAATGAGTGTTCGCGGATTGAGAGCTGCAGCGTGGGTGGACAGATTCTTGTATCGGGTACGACGCTGGCAAAGATTTCATGTCCTCTGGAGACAGGAAAATATCGTGAGGTGATTGCAAAGGGGCTGCATGTTCCGCTGACGGTATGTGAGGTTCTGGCGCTGGGAGGCGAGTATAATTGCCGGTTAGAGCATATTGATGATGATGTGTTGGAACCGGTGGAAAAGTGGATCATGTTTAATCTGTATCCGATTGAGGATAAGGTGAAGAAGGAAATGACGATCGCGGCGCAGTTGAGGAAGTTTTCCGGAAAGCGCGCTGTGGTTGAAATGAAACCGGGTGTGAAATATGAACTGGAGGAGCATTCCGATGTGGAAATCTTTGCATCCGGGACAGAGGGCAAGGTAGTTTTTACCGGTGTGAATGCAAAGATCATCAGCCGGGAAGAGCAGCTTCTGACATTACATTTTACGCATGTTAATCCGGGATTTCGTCAGTTTGCAAAGGATATTCTGGAAGAGTAAATGAGAAAGGTATGGTTATTGTTATGGAAGAGTTATACGGATTTCACCAGATGGGAGAGGGAAAGGGACTGCCGCAGACGACGCGCTGCTATCAATATAAGAAAGTCCCCTTCATCGCTGCTGAGACAGAGGCGGGAAAGGTGAAGGAAGAGGATGTAGAGCAGTGGATGAAGAAGAATCCTTTTTATAAATTCCTGTTGGTCATCTGGAAGGAACAGGATGAGGAGCGGACACTGTTTTTCAGCAGAACCAGACAGGTACGGGCGTTGGAATTTCTGGATTTCCTGATTCCGGAATTCGGACTGGTGCGGGGAGATGCAGAACATGCAAATGGACGTGTTTCCGCTGCGATTCTGGGGGTGCAGATGGCATCTGCAGAAGTGACGGATACCTTAGAGTATTTTATGAAACAGGCAGTCGATTATTTTGAGGACTGTGATTGGATTGATGCACTCCGGTATGGCATGCAGGAAGAGGAGGAAATCACACAACTGCCAATCTATACGAAGAAACGGGTCGCATGGGCATATGTGAGATCGACGGATATTGTGAGAGCCGGGCGGCAATTCCATATGAAATCTCTGGAAAATGAGTCGGGTCTGACGATTACAGCAGCAGATGATATTTATATCATGATCGGTTGCCGCGGTGAGATCTATGATATTAAACAGGAGCGTTTTAAAGAGACATATGAGATGACAAACGAGCGCTTAGAGGTATTTAAGCAAATGCTCGATTTCATTCCGGAGGTGCAGACAGTGCCGGAGGGAGAGTACATCAGTCTGGATCTGATCGCGCATATGTGTTATCCGGTGCCGGGGGCAGGGATCCGTGTGCGTCAGTTGGAGAAGAGGACAAAGGTATTTCCGGCGGACGGAAGCCAGGAATATTTTCTGGGGCGGCCGGGGGATTATCTGGCCATTCGGCAGGATGACTTTACAGATATCTATATAATACAGGAAAATATATTTACACAGACGTATGAGAAGAAGGAGTAGAGGGAGGCGCGTTGTCCCAAAAATGGGCCAGATGTGTTTCCATCGTGTGAGGCGTGACGACCTCATAGGGAAACCATTCTCTTGGAAAGAGTTTTTGATATGCAGGCTGCAGGAACCGTTCATCCAGCAACAGTATGGCACCGTAATCGGTGGCTGTGCGGATGACGCGTCCGGCGGCCTGTAATACTTTATTCATGCCCGGATACTGATAGGCGTAATCAAAGCCAGTGCCTTTTTCCTGATCAAAGTATTCACGGAAAAGCTCGTTTTCCGTGCAGACCATTGGAAGCCCGGTTCCCACGATGACAGCGCCAATGAGACGGCTGTCCTTCAGGTCGATTCCCTCGCCGAAGATGCCGCCCATGACACAGAAGCCAACTGTTGTGTTGACAGGCATGTCCATAAAATGGGACAGATATTCTTCGCGTTCTGCTTCCGTCATAGATGGATTTTGAATATACAGTTCTATGCTCTCTTCGATGCCAGACACTGCCTCTGTCATATAATTTCCCACATCTTCCATCATGCGGTAGGATGGGAAAAATACCAGATAGTTTCCCTTTCGTGCCAGAATAAAATGCAGGATGTAATCCACGATTTTACGGTATTCCGACGGGCCGCGCCGCGTGTATTTGGTGCTGACGCCGCGCCCTACCATCAGGAGACGGTGATCGGAAGAAAAGGGAGAGGGTGCATAGATGGCGTAATCCTCTTCCCGCCCGGCCAGCTGCTCGCGGTAATATGCGATCGGCAGGAGTGTGGCAGAGAAAAAGACTGCGCTGCGTACGCGGGACAGATAGCTGTCCAGATTTACGGAGGGATCCATACACTGCAGATGGAGCAGGAAGTCTCCTGCCGGATTGTAATTGGCATATATTTTGTATTTGTCATCGAGTGTCTCATAGACATCGACGAAGCGGCGCACGGAGAAATAGAGGTCCAGAAGTTCTTCCCTGCTGTCGCTGTCCAGTGGAGGTGCTGTATCCTCCGCTTCGTGCGCTGCCCCGGAAGAATGACTGAGCAGAAGCTCCTCCAGTACGGTACTCAGGCGCATCAGTTTTATCACGAGGGGTTCGACCTGGATGGGGTCGAAGACGCAGACATCATCACATTCCCGTTTGAGCTGCAGCATTGCCTTGTTGCAGGAGGACAGGCTGCGTGCCAGCTTTGCATTATGCGTTTTTGCGATTTTATTGGCAGCAAGAAATGCCTCCTTGACCAGTATCGCGGAATACATTTCGCGTGCGCGGTCCACGAGGTTGTGTGCCTCATCGATCAGGAATATGAAATTATTTTCCGTCTCCTGTGCAAAAAAGCGTTTCAGACAGGCGGTGGGGTCAAAGGCATAATTGTAATCGCCGATGATGGCATCGCACCAGACACTGACATCCAGACTCATCTCAAAGGGACAGACGTCATGCTTCTGTGCATAAGCCAGAACATGTTCGCGGGAGATCAGATCCTCGTTTGTGATGAGATCAAAGACGGCATCGTTGACACGGTCAAAGTGGCCCCGCGCCCGCGGACAGGTGATGGGATTGCACTGCGGCTTCTCCAGGATACAGATCTTTTCCTTTGCTGTCAAAGTAATACTTTTCAGTTTCATTTCTTCGGCAGCAAGGATGCGAAGTGCCTCTTCCGCTACGGTCCGCGTAATCGTCTTGGCAGTGAGATAAAAGATCCGTTCGGCCAGCCCCTCTCCGATTGCCTTGATGGATGGAAAGACAGTCGAAAGCGTTTTGCCGACGCCGGTCGGAGCTTCGATATATAGTCTTTTTTTGCGGAGAATACTCTGATAAACACCTTTCACAAGCGAAAATTGTCCCTCACGGTATGTGAAAGGAAATTCCAGCAACTTGATCGACAGATTTCTCGTCTCTTGCCACCGGATCTGCCATGCCATCCATTTGGCATATTCATCTAGCAGCTGGAGAAACCATTCTTCCAGTTCCTGCAGGCTCAGCCGCTCCGTGAAATATTTTGTCTTTTCGGTTGGGATATGACAATATGTCATTCGAACGCCCATATCTGAATGCTGATTCTGGCTGGCGTAGATATAGGCATAGCACAGAGCCTGGGCGCGGTGGACCTCTATAGGCTCCCTGATCTGAGAGAGGGGGCGGTAAACGCCCTTAATTTCATCAATGGTCATACCGGCTCCATCGGTTTCCGGAAAAATACCGTCGGCACGGCCCTCCACGGTCAATTTCATCTCGATGTTGTCCTTTGTAATGGGAACGGCGGCAGAGAGGGAAACTTCTGCCTGGTAGGAGGAGCCCATGCTCCGTTGAAGCTTTTTGTGAATGCGTGTACCCTCCTGCATTGCATCAGGGTCGGCCAAACCGCTCTCCGAGGAAATGATATCGCCGGAACGTAGGATGAATTCTACCAGATTTCGGACAGATATTTTGATTTTATGCATAATGATCTCCGTACTTGTTCGGTATCTTATTCGTAATTATAGCAGGTTTTCCAGGATCTCTCTGTCCCACAGCACGACTCCCAGCTTATCGGCCAGCTTTTTCGCATTGGCGGTAAAGTATTGGTTGGTGAAGACGACGGCAACGTGGCATTCGTAGTACGCCCGCCCGGCATACACTTGCTGTACGGCCTCGATGCCGACGGGAGATTGGTGTCGTTTGCACTGGATTGCGTAGGTGATACCATCCCTGCGCGCAAGGACATCTACTCCAAAATCTGCCGTGGCCTGTGTGCTCTCGGCAATGTCGAAGCCATTCGTAGCAAGAATATCACATGTCAAATGTTCGAAATCAATGCCGGAAATATCATCAATATCCTGCACCGTCCATTCACCCTTGCGGAAAAAGATGCGGGAGCGAAAGAGCGCATGAATCTTGTACACGCAAAATATTACGAGTAGAAGCCAGATGCAGAGGGAAATAGCGATGACCTCTCTGCCGCCAAAATATAGAACAAGGATCAGAAGCGCCAGCGAGAGAAGGATGATGGCGCACCATATCAATAATCTTATCGTAATTCGTTTTCTGCGCAAAGTTTCATTTCCTTTCTGCTGCATTAATCTGCATTCTTTAGTTTTCTTCAAACACCTTATTCCAATATCTGGTGTCGAGAATTTCCTCATATGCATCTGCCGCAGCATCATATTCCTCTTCATCCGTGATGTCTTCCATCTCGAAATCATCATTCCCCAGAGACTTGAGACGAAATACGAAATATTCCGTCACATTTTCCACATCGGCAGGGATCGCGGCAGCGTATATCCGATCTCCGACATCATAGATCTCATCAATATAAAAATCTTTTTCATTGCCGTCTTCATCGGCAAGTGTCACCATCGTCTCTTCAAAAGCATATCCGCTTTCTGAATGTTCCATGTTGGTTTCGTCCTTTCCATTCTATTTCATCAATTGGCGGTGATTTTTAATAGGTATCCTGATATATAATTGCTTTTTTCACGTCTTCAGCTGTTGCAGCGTCGGCCAATGCCTCAATGATTGCTGCAGCAAAGTCAATGCAGGTTCCCATACCGCGGCTGGTAATGATATTTCCATCTGTAACGACGGGCTGTTTCACGTATTCGCCGGTTTCTAACTGATCGGCAAAGGTCGGATAACAGGTTGCCTTTTTTCCTTCCAACAATCCGAGAGATGCAAGAACGGTAGGAGCGGCACAGACTGCCGCAAGCTTTTTGCCAAGACGGTTAAATTCCGTCAGTTTGGTGCAGAGAGGCTCGCAGGCGCGCAGATTTGTTGTGCCCGGCATGCCGCCCGGCAGAATCAGGATCTGTGCGTTGTCAAAGTCGGCCTCATCAAGCAGGATATCGGCCTGAATTGTGACATTGTGTGAACTTGTCACGGACAGAGAGTCCGTGATAGATACCATATTTGTTTCGATTTTTGCCCGGCGAAGCATATCTACAACTGTCAGCATTTCTACCTCTTCGTAACCGGGTGCCAGAAAAATAAGTGCTTTTGCCATGATGATTTCCCTTCCTTCTTTATTTTAAATCAAATATTGTTGTCTCAATTTATAATTTTATGCCCATGAGAAGCTTGGCAAAGGGGCTTTCGTCCTCGCTCTGTGTTTCAGCGGAATATTCCTGAGGCACATCGTAGGCTTCTTCATTCTCCTCAGGCTCGTCCTCCATGAGTGCCTTGATGCTGAGCGAGATACGGTCGCCTTCGATTTTCAGTATTTTTGCCTTTACAGTTTCTCCCATTTTCACAACTTCCTTGGGCGACTTGATGAATTTATTGGTGATCTGAGAGATGTGGCACAGGCCGGTCAGACCCTCCCCGATATCGATAAAGACGCCGTAGGATTCGATTCGGTTAATCGTTCCCTCTACAATATCGCCCGTCATGAGTCGGCCGATGCGCTGCGTCTTTTCTGCCAGTGCCCGTTCTTTTTCAATCATTTTGGCAGAGAGGACTAACTTCTTTTCGCGCGGATCTGCCGTGATGATTACGGCGGAGACCGTCATGCCGACATATTCCTGTGGGTCCTCCACATAAGTCAGGGCAAGCTGTGAGGCAGGGATAAAAGCGCGGACGCCCTTGACATAACCGATTGCTCCGGCAGGTACCGCTTCCCGGAGTTTGACTTCAAAGACAGTGCCGTCCTCCATGTCTTCCTTGAGCTCGTCCCAGACTAAAAGCTGGTGTGCTTCCCGCAGGGAAAGCAGGACATTGCCGCTGGAATTTTCCGGATCGAGCACCATAGCTTTGACAGTTTCCCCGATCGTGATATCTTTTTTGATGGAAAAGGCCGGATCATCACTGCATTCCTCCAATGGAATGATACCCTCTGTGTAGTAATTTAAATCGACAGTTACCTCTGTATCGGAAACGCCAATAACTGTCACATCCAGGATATCACCTTCCCGCAGAACCTGAAAGGATTGTTCCAAAGCCTGTTCGTAGTCCTTCATATTTTCTGAGCTCATTGAAATAGCCCCCTTTCCCTTTTCCTATATTAAAACCAAGTTCTTCCTAATTATACAAAAGGTTTCCAGATACTTCAAGTAAAAGAATACTTTACCGGGATAAATGCATCTATTTCCCTGCCCTTTTTCTATAAATTATTGGAAGATAATTTCTGCTTATCCGTCATATATTAGTGATCCTTTTATTGCACCGCAGATCCTGTTCGCTTCTGCAATATTCCAAAAGTGTCCGAAAGGTCAATGTCGATTTTGACTAGCGCAGCAATGGGCTTGCGCCCATACGTCTTTGGGAATGTCTAAATGCCTTGCGGCTTCGATGGTGTGATGAATGCCCGCTCCGCAAACTCACGGCAATGCTGCCATCTTCCAGGGTTTCCGGGGGATTTGGCGGCCGTCGGTGCTTATGTCCTGTCCTGTAGGACATTATGCACCGCTACGTGAAGCCACATAGCGGGAGCGTCCCCCGGAAAGCCCGGAAGCATGGCGCATGCCGTTCAGACAGGTTCTCCGCGGGCATATGGCATCGAAGCCCTGCAAGGCAAAGACATTCTTCAAAGCCTAAGCGTCTCCGCAAAATCGACACTGACCCTCCGGGACACTTATTGAAATGACTTGGGTGAACAGGACACGCGGTGCAACGAAGGCTTTCAAATTTTGACAGATAAGCAGAGATTATCCTGTCGCAAGTTATGAAAAAAGGGCAGGGAAATGGATGTGTTTATTCTAAATACTTTATGGCATTTCTCCGTATTTTATTTTATGTTTTGTTTATTAAGGATTACAGCATTTGATGCTAAGAAACCTGTCGGCAGTGAAATAAATCATACGATGGATTGCGGAGTGCAAGAGATGATTTTCTGACCTGCACCTGATAAACGGCAGAAAGTTCACGTGTGTGAACAAAGATAGCTGTCTGCCCGGCTTTATGTGCGGTAATCATTCCGTTTGCGTTTACCGTGGCAATACGCTTTTTATTACTGGAGTATTTCAGAACAGAGGTGTCGTCAGAACCTTTCGGAAGCTGGTACTGCTCTCCTTTTTCCAGCGTAATAGTATATGTATGAGATGCAAAGAACCGATGTGCCGATTGATGTGTGAATAATTTGTCTGAGATGGTATGACTGCCAAACCGGGCAGAGACCACGGGCGTGTCTGCGGCGTGTACTGTGGATGGAGATACCATACAGAAACTGAATAACAGTGACAAAACAGAGGCGGCATATAACCGCCGAACAGATAAATATTTCATAGAACTCCCTCCTATATCGGGAGGAATGCCATAAAGTGAGATAAGTATAGCAGGGGAAGATTTTTTTGTCAATTTAAAATTCAGGATTCCTTCACCGAGATAATTCTTGACGAAAAAAAATACATGTGATAAACTGTACAACGGACACAGGAACAAGGAATAGAGGAGTGTAACATTCCTTTTCGATGTGTCAGATAGAAGTATACAAATCTGTCGCTATAGCTCAGCTGGATAGAGCGACCGCCTCCTAAGCGGTAGGCCGGAGGTTCAAATCCTCTTAGCGACGCTTTAAGAAATGCCGAAGACACTGGACGTCCAGGGTTTTTGGCATTTCTTATTATATGTTTGAATATTTATCCCTTTTAAATCAGATAACAGAAAAGGGTAGAGTTATATTTAGAGAGGGCAGGTGGACAGGATGACTCAAATATTATTGGTGGAGGATGATCAAAGTTTAAATCGTGGAATCTCACTCAGCCTGGAAAAGGCAGGATATGGGGTTATTTCGGCCTTTACGATCCGTCAGGCGGAGGAGTGTCTGCTGCGGGAAAGACTGGATATTATCATTTGCGATATTACCCTTCCGGATGGAAGCGGACTGGACTTCGGAAGAAAGGTGAGAGAAAAGAGCAGTACATACCTGATTTACCTGACGGCGCTGGATACGGAAATTGATATGATTAATGGGTATGATGCCGGGGCAGATGATTATATTACAAAGCCGTTTTCACTTATGGTACTTCTCTCCAAAGTGAATGCCCTGACACGGCGGCTTGGGAAGGAAGAGGGCGGCGAGATTCTGGCATGTGGAGATATAGAGGTGTGCTGCCGGGAAATGAAAGTTTATCGGGCGGGTGAAGAGGTTGTCCTCAGCAAGAAGGAAATGCAGCTTTTGATATATTTGTGGGAGAACGCGGGACATATTTTGTCAAAGGATCAGATTTTGGAACATGTGTGGGATGTGGATGGGCAATTTGTAGATGAGAATACGGTAACGGTAAATATCAGCCGTCTTAAAAATAAACTTGGCACAGATGAGATTTCCAATGTGAGAGGACTGGGATATATATGGACAGGAAATGTGATAAGAAAATAAAATCCTATTGTGTGATTTGGCTGGTGTTTGTCCTGCTCTTTTCCTGCTTTATGTATGCGGTGGGGAGATATGAGGCGGCACTGGATCGCAGACAGATGCTGACGCTGATGGCGGAATATCCGGAAATGCAGCCGGGGATTATATCTATATGGAAGAAATCAGAGGGAAGTAAGAACATAGATTCCGGTGTCCTGCAGGAGGCGGCAGATTTGATGGAGGATCGATATGGATATAAGCCGGGGGGACTGCTGGCGGGAAAAATGATGTGGGGGTTCTGGGGGCTGGGGATCATGATGGGAACTTCTGTCCTCCTTCTTTTTGCTGTGAAAAGCAGTCGGAAACAGAAACGGGAGAGAGATTCTGGAGAGAGTGTCCTGGCTGTGTATGAGTGTCTGGAAAGATTTCGCAGGGGGGATTTTTCGGAAGTGGAGTATACCACAGGATCGGAGAACTGGATGAAGCTGTGGGAGAGTATCCGGGAGCTGGGAATTTATTTTTCGGATTTAAGGGAAAGACTTGCGGTGGAAGAAGACAGCACAAAGGCATTGATTACGGATATTTCCCATCAGCTGAAAACG
Source organism: uncultured Jutongia sp. (assembly GCA_964471335.1). Taxonomy (GTDB): domain Bacteria; phylum Bacillota; class Clostridia; order Lachnospirales; family Lachnospiraceae; genus Jutongia. The sequence continues at coordinate 1,733 of CAYYGS010000004.1, read as the reverse complement.
CCCCTTGCCTCTTTAAGGATGAGTCATGAGTTGATGGCGGGGGATCAGCTGACGGAGGAGGAAAAAAGAGAATTTCTGATGCAGGAGGAAAGGGAGATCAATCAGCTGGAGGCTTTGATGAAGGAACTGATCAATCTGTCCAGGCTGGAAACACGGATGATTCAGATCAGACCTGTGCCGGCAGGCCTGAGACAGACGGTGACGGAAGCGGTCAGCCGAATCTATCTGAAAGCAAAGCAGAAAGAGATTGATATTCAGATGGAAATGGAAGAGGATCTGACGATTTGTCATGATGTGAAATGGACGGAAGAAGCGATTGCAAATGTACTGGATAATGCAGTAAAATATTCTGAGGGGCAGACGACAGTCACACTTCGGATTAAGCCTTTGACGAGTTATGTCCTGATTGAAATTGAGGATGAGGGAATGGGGATCGCCCCGGGGGAAATAGCGAAGATTTATCAGCGATTTTACAGAGGAAACGAGGCGAGGGCCAGTGTGCGGGATGGAGCAGGTGTAGGACTTTATCTGAGCCGGATGATCCTGGAACGGCAGGGCGGCACGATTTCAGCTAAGTCAAAGAAGGGAGAAGGCACGACCTTTAAGATAACACTGCCGTGTCGGTAAGGGAGCATTTTACTAATGATTATGATTTCGCACAAGAAAATGCAAAGAAAGCATTTTTCTTAAAAGGATGAGATACGGTAAGGGGGATAGAGATGGCTAATTTATCACAGATAAAAAGACAGAAGATGTTACATTTTCTTGAGACATTAAAGGGACAGCATGGTGATGATGAGTCGTTGATGGCGATCCATCAGATAGAGAAGGAATTAACTGCAAAGAAATACGGCCTTGTGTGGGAGGAACATGAGGAACAAGTGGATATTAAGATGCAGACGCATATTCCGGTATTTACAGAGGATAACGAGAAAGAAATTGCAGGTAATCCGGAAAGTGATGAGTATCACTTTTTGCTGGAGGGAGATAACCTGCATTCGTTGAAATTGTTGGAGAAGACGCATAAGGGAAAGATTGATGTGATTTATATTGATCCACCGTATAATACCAGAAATAAGGACTTCAAGTATGATGACAATTACGTGGAGAAGGACGATGGATTTAAACACTCAAAGTGGCTTTCTTTTATGTCGAAAAGATTGTCAATTGCCAGAAAACTTTTAAAGGCATCAGGAGTTATCTTTATTTCCATTGATGATTATGAATATGCGGAATTGCAGATTTTGTGTGAAGAAATCTTTGGGAGTACAAATTATATATCTACATTTGTATGGGAGGTTACAGGCCATACGGATAATCAGGATGATATCACAAAAAACCATGAATATATTTTATGCTATGCAAGGAATAAATTTTTTGTTCAAATAAATAATATTGTTGATCCGAATATTGGGGAGGAATCAAAGATTAACAGGGATTTTGCAGAAAATTCCATCACAAAAAACGGCTATAAAAATCCACCATCTTTTATAGATTTGCCAATTGGATTTCCGTGTGAAGCGGAATCTTTACATAGGAAGATGCCGACCGTCTGTTGCGTTCCGGCGAGGCTGAGGCTGTTGTGTATCTCAAGAATGACAATTGGATGGTGAAGTCGCAGATTGTGGTGGATGCTTCAAACACCAACACAGCACAAACAGCCACGGCATATCTTCGCGGAATCATCGGTGGAAATGCGGCAAAGAGTCCGGTGCTGACCACTACCCTATATA
>CAYYGS010000003.1:0-24688 GCA_964471335.1 uncultured Jutongia sp. | reverse complement strand
CATTAAACATGGAAGTCTCAATACTCCAATTTTGTATGATTTCTTTCCCTGTATTCTCGATTGTCACATCTACATGATAACCTGCCTGCCATGAGTCGGTAAGTACGAATGTTATCTTATAACCATCACCATAATAAATCTTTTTTGTTGTGATATCTTCCTGTGCAAATACCTGCACAGGAAGAGAATTAACTCCTAATACAAATATTAAAATAAATACAACAATCCTTTTCCAATATTTTTTCATTTTCCTTTGTCCTTTCCACCAATCAGGCAATTTTCTTTACGCGTTATATAAAATATAAAACGTAAAGCTCCTGTTGTCAAGACAAATATAAAACTTAAAAACACCGTCTTTAGCGAGAAAGAGAAACCACGACCCTCCTCCCATTCTCTGCCTCAATCTCCAACACCTTTTCCGGACTCGTGACATTGCCCGGACGCCCCAGCGTCTCCCGGCAAATATAATCCTGCCACTCTTCTGGCACATCACCCGTCATGGCAAGCAGGATTTCATCGGTGATCTCACATCCCATCTGCTTTCTGGCATCCTGAATATTTCTTACAATATCTCTGGCGAAACCCTCTGCTAAAAGTTCCTCCGTAAGCGTGAGATCCAACGCCGCCACAATGCCCCGGCTGCTGGCTACCGGCTGGCCATCCTTCGCCTGATATGTCACCAGAATGATCTGCGCATCAAAGCGTTCCTCCCTGCCGCCAATATCTACAATTGCCGCATCTTCCTCCAACCGGAATGCACCGCTCCTGACTGCTTGAATTAACTCTGCGATCCTGTCAGGATAACGGTTTCTGATCTCATTAAAATTAGGAGCATATTTGATCTCTGCAATATCCTCCGCCTCATCCAGAAGACGGACCTCTTTCACATTGAGTTCCTCTGCAATGATCTCCCGAAATTCATCGATCGCATCCCTCCCGGAACAGTCTGTCAGGGCAACTTTAAGGCAGCGAAGCGGTTGTCTGTTCTTGACCCGGTTTTTATTGCGGATCGAACGTGCCAGATAAATCACATCCTGTACGAGTGCAACGCGCCCTGTCAGACCCGTATTTTCAAACCTCTGCGGGACCTCCGGCCATGCCGCCAAATGCACTGACAACTCCCCTGTCAAGACTCTGTACATCTTCTCTGATATGATGGGTGCGACCGGGGCGAGAAGCTTTGTCGTACATACAAGGACATAATACAGCGTCTGATACGCACTCCGCTTATCCTCCGACATACCGCTGCCCCAGAAGCGTCTCCTGGATCGCCGGATATACCAGTTCGTCAGCCCGTCGATCAATGCCGCCACGTATTCCACATATCGGTTGACCTCATACGCATCCATATGCTCTGTCACCGACTGCTGCGTCTCATACAATTTTGCCAGAATCCACTGATCCAGCTGATGATCTGACGACGGCTCCTCCAACCGCTCCGGCCGGAAACCATCAATATTAGCATAGGAAATATAAAAATTGCAGGCATTCCAGTACGGCAGTACGATCTGCTGATATGCATCCTGAATCCCCGACTCATCAAACTGCAGATCGCCGATCAGCATAGCATTCGACTGATACAAATACAAACGAAACGCATCTGTTCCATACTGCTTCATCAGCTGCATCGGGTCTGTATAGTTTTTCGATGATTTGGACAGCTTCTTCCCGTCTTTTGCCAAAATCGTCCCGTGTACAATGCAGTTCTGAAAGGCAGGCTTATCAAATAATGCCGCAGACAGCACATGCAGATAATAAAACCAGCATCGGATCTGCCCCGTATATTCCACAATGAAATCACTCGGAAAATGTGATTCAAACCATTCTTTATTTTCAAACGGATAATGCTTCTGTGCAAATGGCACGGACCCGCTCTCAAACCAGCAGTCCAACACCTCCGGCACGCGCCGCATCGTCGCCCCACAGCATTTGCAGCGGAATGTAACCGGATCCATATACTGTCTGTGCAGATTTGTCAGACGTACGCCGCTCGCCTCGTAAATCTCATCTATGCTCCCGAGCACGACCCGTTCCCCACACTCCTCACATTCCCAGATCGGGATCGGAGTACTCCAGTATCTGTTTCTGGAAATATTCCAATCTCTGGCATTGGCAAGCCAATTGCCGAAACGGCCATGCTTCACTGTCTCCGGAACCCAATGAATCTCCTCATTCAACCCGATCAGACGATCCTTAATCTTGCCAATATCAAAATACCAGGCATCCATTGCCTTATAAATCAACGGCCGTTTACAGCGCCAGCAATGGGGATAATTGTGCTCGATTGTCCCATCTGCTACAGCCTTTCCCTTCTCATAAAGAAATCGGATGATCGCAGGATTGCTTTCGATCACATTTTTCTGATGGGAAAGATCATAAAAATCCCGGATCTCCTCTGTAAAATGCCCCTTTTCATCGACAGGATTTACGAGAGGGATTCCATGTTTTTTACATGTCCAGTAATCATCCTCACCAAACGCAGGCGCCGTGTGAACAATACCCACGCCTTCCTCCGATCCGACATAATCTGCCGAAACCACGCGGAATGCCCCCTCTGCCTTCCGATCGGCAAAATAGTCAAATAACGGCTCATATGTCTTCCCCAACAGATCCGTTCCCTTACATTCCCTTACAATAACGGGATCGCTGCCAAATATCCCTTCATAATTTGCCAGTGTATTTTTGCAGGCCACATAGATCACATCCCCGACTTCCACATAGGCATAATCAAGCTGTTCCCCCACAGCCAGACATACGTTAGAAGGAAGCGTCCACGGTGTCGTTGTCCATGCAAGAAAATACACCTTGCGCCCGTCCACGGTCTCCTCCGTCTCGAATCGGACGATTACCCAGCGATCCTGACGCAGCCTCGTAGAATCCGATTCCCTTGTATCAGATATTGACAGAGATGTCTCACAATGCATGCAGTACGGCGTCACACGGTAGTCCCTGTAAATATATCCCTTATCGTAGCATTGCTTAAACGCCCACATAACGCTTTCCATGAAATCCGTATTCATCGTTTTATATGCCCCGTCGTAATCTACCCAGCGGGCCATCTGCTCCACATATTCCTTCCATGCCTCATTATTGTTCGATACGATTTCAAAACACTTTTCATTAAATTTATCGATGCCCAGACTCTTTTCAATCTCATTTTTGTCATGAATATCCAGCAGCGTCTCCGCCTGATTCTCAATCGGCAAGCCGTGGCAGTCCCATCCCCAGACCCGAGGGACGCGGTATCCTCTCATCGTCTGATACCGGGCAATCATGTCCTTGATAAAGGACACCAGCACCGTCCCATGATGGGGCTTTCCCGTCGGGAACGGCGGTCCGTCGTAAAAGACTACCTCTTCTCCGGTGCGCTCCTCCACAGACTTCTCAAAGATCTTCTCCTTCTTCCAGAACTCCAGGATCTCCTTCTGCATCGCATAACATTCCGGCTTGTTTGAAAGCTGTTCATACTTCATAGCAATCCTCCCTTTCTTCTGCAATATTATTCATAATGGTATGATTTTCATACAAAAGAAAAAAGCTCCCATCCATTCTAGGATGAGAACCTGAGTTACTCATTATACCACCTGTATGAACATACCAACATATGCCTTCCCGTTAACGGAGGAAATACCGGCTCAACCTACTCACATTCCCATCTGTTGTAAGAATGCTATTTTCAGTCTGCAACTCCAGAGTGATATTCGTATCCCGCTTCTATGACCGGTTCTCAGCTCCCCCGGCTCTCTGTGCATTCCACATAGATACTACGTCTCTTTCAGCGTTTTCCTGATTCTATACTATGGATGGATGATTTGTCAAGAGGAAATTTCCAACAATAAAACAAAAAATATAAAACCGATCAGAAAAAGCTGACCAGATAAACATTTCGTTACTCTATACAAATTCCCAATAAACGGAAAGCTGCTTATTCATCAACAAATTTTACAGCAGTACCGTATACAATAACTTCCGCAGCATTCTGCATAACGGCAGAAGAAGCATAACGAATATTTACTATGGCGTCTGCTCCCAGTGCTTCGGCTTCTTTAACCATTCTCTTCGTAGCGAGTGCTCTCGCCTCATTCATCATCTCATTGTATGCTTTTAATTCTCCACCAACTAATGTCTTAAAACTTTGAGTAATGTCTTTTCCGATGTTTTTCGTTTGAATTGTACTTCCCTTAACAAGTGTCAATGTCTCCAATTTTTTCCCACTGATGTAATCAGTATTTACTAATATCATCTTCTTCACCTTCCTTTATTTCATTTATTCTTTCTATGCAAACTTTGACCATTACTGCCGAAAATGCAAGAGGAATAATGCCTAAAGCATACTTCCATACACCATCAAGCAACGTGATTAAAATACCAAAGTAAACAACATAATAAAGTATTATTATGATCGATACGACAATCGGTGCTATCATTTTCTTCCTGTGAGATTTCAATTTTATCACCCCATTCAATAATATAACATAAGCTGAAATGAAAGTACAGAAAAGTCCCTTGTCTTTTCAGACATAAGCGGTTAAAATATATTCAAAATGCGAATTATAATTTCCACATCAATATATACAAAAGGAGAAGTCCATGAGTGAAAAAATAAAATCCCTGATTAAACGGTTCCCTGTCACAAGCCTCCTGCTTGGAATAGTTCTCGTGCTATCGCTTGTGCTGAATATCAGCGAAAATTCCGGCATATTTTCCATTGATGATATCATCTCTTCATTCCTGTCTGCCGGCATAATCACTCTCTTTCTTGTCATCCCCGGCCTTCTCACACTGGCTAATCTGTACTCTGCCATATCTATTCCAAAGAGCGCAAAGCTTCAAAAAAAATTTAAACGGGCAGAATATGTCACGATTCTGCTTGGCACAACATACAGTATTTTTCTGGTATTAATGGACGGCGACAAATATACGGCAGCCGACTGGCAGACGGTTCTGATCAACCAGCAAAAGCACACTCCGATTCTTCGGGCGGCCTTCCCTACCGTCGTATTCTTCGCGGTCCTTGCAGTCGCAGGATACTTTATCCTGTCGCTTGGAAAGCTGTCCCGCATGGCGCCGCTGGTCATTGTGTCTGCTATCGCGGTTATGTATATCGGAATTGTTGAATGTATGGTCTGGATCATTCAGATTCTCTACGAAGCAGATGACGCCCTTCTGTGCCTGATGCCCGCCAATTGTATTATCATCGCATGCAAGACAATCCGCTGCAAAATGCAGGAATGGCAAATAGAAAATAACGACAGGGATTTTTCAGGTAAACATCCTCTTTTTTCACGTCTCAATCAGAAACTATGCCGTGCCGCCTATTGGCCTCTCGCCGCATTTTTGTTGATGTGGCCTCTGCTTGGTATCGGGATTGCCATTCTTGTACTTTTCGGCCAGCAGCCGGATGATATCATCCGTGCATGGACAGAGACGAGCGATTGGCGTCTGTCACAGCAAACCTCACCACCGAATCTCCGGGTAGATGAGCATTATCTCTGCACGGTCGCTGCCGGAGGGCATCCGCAAGTTGTAAAACCGATCCGGATGGGCGAACGCCGCGGACATCGCGTTGTTGTTAACAGACAGCTCTGTATCGCAAATGCATTTGAACAGATCATTGAAGAAAAAACACCGATATTCCACCGTCATGTCCGTCATTTTTACGACACCTACGGATTCCCGATTGCCCGGAAAATCCGTTCGAAATATACCGCCGATTTCGTTTATATGATTATGAAACCACTGGAGTGGATCTTTCTGACCGTGATCTATCTCTGTGACGCAAAACCGGAAAACCGTATTGCCGTGCAATATCTGCCGGGAGGATCAGAGCTGATTCACCAGATAGAGGAAAGAGAAGCCTTATCCCATTAAAATACTGTCTAAGATTTCCCGCCCGTTTCCGGAAGCATCTGTTTGAAAAAAATTAATACGGTGCACATCACAGCTTCGGCTGCGAAAAGCCGGAAATAAAAATCCGCACGTTGGTTCTCCCGGCTCGTAATCCCCTGTCAGTGGGCAGACCGCACCGATCAGGAAGGAATATACCTCTTCGGATTCCCACAGATTTTCTTTATCACTCGCTTTCAGGGGGACATCATATGTTCCATGATAGATCATCAGCGCATACGGCGCATCGGGAGAATAAATCTCTGTAATCTTCTCATACAACGTCTCCAACAGGGCGTCATTTTTCAGTTCGCATTCCCGAATTCCCATCAGCAGCCCCCACATTGTATCAGGCCGTTCCTTCTCCTTCGAAAAAGTATACTCCTTCAGGTGAACATTCGACTCCGCAAAGGGAATGGCCTTTGCGATTGCCAGCTTGCTCGTCTGCTCCTGCGGTGACAGATTGCTGAAATAAGTATTAAACGTGCCGTCAATCCATCCCTCTTCCGCAATATACGCCCCTGCAATCCGGCCAAAACAATTTCTTTTTAAATTCATTCGTCTGGTAAGTTCCAACATGTCTTCCCGATCAATCATAACAATCCCCATTTTCTTAAAATATATTTTTCTCATTATAAATGTTTGATCGACAAAAAGCAATTTCAGAACACACACCGAATATTACGCCCAGACAGATGAAAATATATCCCCGTCTTACATAACGCAGCCCCGCCGTTTCAATCAGGCTCCTCCCGGTGCTGACAGCCAACTCCCTTCCCTCCCTGTACTCTTTCAAATTCCTCCTCCAACTGTCAAAATCAGACCATTTTCCGGGAATCATTTCTGCGATCCAATGATACGTATACAGATAATCCCAACGCACAGCCCTCGCATCTATGCCATAACAGGCCGCAAATTTCTCTCCCTCCCCGCGCCTGCTTCCCCCCGCAGACAGCCGCACGCTGATTTTGTCATATTGTATTTCCTCCTCCATGCCATACGTCTGTACCATCAGCAGTTCTGATGGTTCCTCCACAACACCACGAACAGTCCAATGTCTGCCGCGCCATTCGATCCTCTGTCCCTCCACCCGGCGGCCGCCAAATAATTTTTCTGCCAATCCCTTTCCAACGATACATCCTTCTGTGTCATCCATTGTCAGATTTCGTCCAAAGCTCAGTACACATTCCGAGGATCCGCAGACGGCCATCACTGCAGCATCGACAAAATTCCCCCTGTCCACCGCACACACGCTCTCCTTCGAAAGCTCCGTCCAGACGGCAAAAGAATATACCGGCTTCTCTGCATCAAGCATGGCTCCTGCCTGCGTTCCTCCGATCCCAGATTTTACCGTCATAATCATTCCCTGCAGAAAACGATCTCCCCTCCGATAATCATTCTGTCCGGCCAGAAATAGAACAACCGCCGCTATCAGACTCAAAACACAGAAAAAAAATGCTTTCTTATTCCTCATTCTTTCATCCTTTCCAACATGCCAGCTTTGCACAAACAGAGGAAGAATGCTGCCGTTCTAGTTCAGGCATATCCTATGCCTGCCGTCACAACGCCGGAAGGATCCTGTCGCCATCCCCCACATAGCGGTCCGTATCTATTACGATCTGACTGTCCTCTTTCAGGTCTTCACCGTTCAATGCCGCATATGTCTGATTACTCTCCAGCACGACCACTTCTACCCGTCTCGCAATTTCCTGTTTCCCCAATACCGTATCCTCCGTCTCTGACACAAGGACATAGTTTCTTCCATCCTCCTGATGCAGGGCTGTCACAGGAACCGTACATGCATAATTCTGTGATTCCTGTCGGACAGACAGGGAAGCGCTTTCTCCCAGAGAGAAAATATTTGCCGGAAGCAGGGCTGTCACCCGCATCATTTCCTCCTCATCCATTTCCAGAGACGTTACAAAAATATTCTCCGCTTTATTTTTTGCCGTCGTCAGAGAAACTTCATCCCCTACCGAGAGATATTTTGCATCCTCTGACGCCATCCGGCCCACAAATTTCAATCCCTTTCTTTCATCTGTCATGGTAAACAGGCCGCCGTCTGCCGTCTTTTGTCCTACTGCTGCGGCTACGGATGTAATCACTCCAGTCTCCGGTGCCGTGATCCTCCCCTCTTTTGCCTCAATTTTCTCCAGCTTTTCCCGCTGAAGCTCCAGCTCCTCAATCGCAATCTGATTCATCTCAATCGTATGATCCACGTCCGGCTTCTGACGGGCATCCCTCCATGCCCGCTTCGCCTCCTGCATCTCCTTTTTCATTGCGTCTGCCTCTGTGGAATTCTTTCCTGTCCCATTTTTGGACCTTGCCCTCTCATAATCCCTTTTTGCACGATTGATTTTCCTCTTCCGATCCTTCAGCAGCTGCTCCCTGTTCTTTTCCAATGCCTGATTCTGCAGCTGCAGTGACTCATACTCCCCCCTGACATAATCTATCTTCTCCTGCAGTTGGCTCAGATCAAGTTCGGCCAGCACATCCCCTTCCTTCACCTGCTGCCCTGCCGTCACACGGATTCTTTTGACCAATAATTCCGGCTGGCTGATTACTGCCGTTTTTTCCTTCCTTTCATTTTCCAACAAAAACAGCGCCCCATCCGTTGTCTTTTGCCCCATCGAGACAAGGATCTCGCAGATTGTGCCATTCTCCGGCGCCACAATCTTCCCCCCTGCCCTCTGAATATCCTCCAGCCTTTTCCGGGAAAGGACAAGCTTCTCCATTTCGATCTGATTCACCCTGACACTGTTATCCACATCTGGCTCCTGACAGGCGTCTTCCCAGGCTCTCTTTGCCGCCCTGACCTCCTCCTTCCTTTGTCTGTCAGCCTCCTGGATCGTCCTTTCCCTCTGTTTTACCAGCCGTTCATAATCCTCCCTCGCACGGGCAATATCCCTTTCCCGATTTTTCAGGAGCTTCGCTCTGTTCGCCTGCAAATCCTGATTTTGCAAAATAAGCTTCTTCTTCTCATCATCGACATGACGAATCTGTTCCCGCAGCTGCTCCCTGTCAAGCACTGCCAGCGTCTCCCCCTTCTCCACCCTCTGCCCCTCGCCCACATGTACACTCTTTACAAGCAGCTCCGGCTGGCTCATCACAGCAATCTCCCGATTCTGTTCAATCCTCCCCCGGACATTTACCTCATACGTAAGCTTTCTGGAAGAAGGTGTATCAAGTTCAACCCGTGCAACCGTAAAGGAAGCAGCAACTCTCGAAATAATGGTAAAGAAAAACATAAGAAAAAGAAGACTTAAAAAACCCTTCGCCCAAAAGGTCGTGCCATATTTCTTCAAATTCACGAAACATCCCCCTTTCACAATCCCTTTTGTCCTTTCGGACCTGTCGGCCAGTGAAAGCCAGATGTCTTCTGGCTTTCACTGGCAATCCCCTGCTCCAGATAATCCTGTCCCGTCAAAAATGCAAAGACAGCCGGCGCCAATGCTGCAAAAGATGCACAGAAACACAAACCTGCATTCCCACTGTGAATCTCCGGCAGAAAGAGCGACAGAGGCCACAGCTCCTTTGATTCCAGAAATGTCATCGGCTGCTCGATCATACTCCAGCATTCCAGAAAGGACAGCACCAGCGCCGACACAATACCGGAAGCCCCCAATGGTATCCCGATCCGCCAAAACAGCTGCCATTCTTTCGCTCCGTCAATTCTGGCCGCTTCCAGAATACTTTCCGGAATGCCACAGAAAAAACGATACATGATAAAAACGGGAAAGGTCGAGAAGATACCCGGCAGGATAACGGCCGCCCTCGTGTCAAGAAGTTGCAGCCGGTCTAATACAAGATATTCCGACAGCATTGTCACCTGGAACGGCATCATCATCATTACCACATAAACAGCATACACCAGTTTCTTTCCGCAAAATTCATAACGCGCAAGCCCCCATGCCGCAGGCATCCCAAAAACGATCTGACCCGCAAGGATGCCAGCGGTCAGCAACACAGAATTCCAAAACATCCGAAAAAACTCCGGCGAGTCCATCAAGAGTTCTACCACATGCTTCATTGTGGGATACCCCGGAATCCACTTCCAGTCCACAAAGCCTTCCCCTCCGCCAAAAACCGGCGAAAGCGCCTCCCAGATTTCCCAGTCGCTCAGAAAACTTCCCGTTAACAAAAAAACAACCGGCGCTACTGCGAAAAAAGCACACAACAACAAAAGAATCCAACGCATCACTTTCTTACCAAAAGAAATCATCACACTCTCCCTTCCTGCCGCACCCTCACAAATCAAAATGTAAAGTTCATTTTCATTTAATAAAAATTGCCCGTAACATAGTGGCTGCCGCCTTCGGCTCAATCCCTGTAAAATCATCGAGTTAATAATCTTCTGTCTGCCAGCTCCTCTGCAGCAGCAGGACAAAGACGGACACAACGATACACAGCAGAACCGACCCCGCCGCCATCTTATCGACCGCCAGCCCGGAAAACCAGTTATTAAACACATGCTGCAACAGATATATTTTTTGCTGTGGATAATTTCCGGCGACCAGATACGCTTCGCGAAATACCTTAAACGAATTAAGAAGCGACAGCACCACAATGGTAAAGGCCGCCGGACGCAGATTGGGAATTGTGATGTACCAAAAGCACTGCCTCTCCTCTGCCCCGTCTACGTGAGCCGCTTCGTAAATGCTTCTGGAGATCCCGGACAGTCCTGCCATCCAGAGCACCACATCATATCCCAAATTTTTCCAGAGATACGTAAAAACCAGCACCCAAAACGAGGCGTCTGTATTCATCCAGTCTCTGTCCGGTAGATGCAGGGATACAAGAATTGCATTCCAGATCCCCTGTTGATCAAATAGGGCCTGCCAAAGGAGCACAATACTTGCCGCCGGAATCGCCAGCGGGAGCAGATAAGTGCTCTGAAAAATCTCTCTCCCCCTTGTCATCTTCTGCAATAATACAGCCAGCCCCAGGGACAGGCACAGCAGCAACGGCAAACAGACAATCACAAAACGGATCGTATTTTGAGCCGCCAGACGAAAGGCCTCATTTTTCAAAACCTGCCGGTAATGAAGAAGTCCTGCAAAATGCCCATCCGCGGTCCGTACAAACGAACGGCGCACCACGTCCGCAAAGGGAATCAGATAAAATATAATCACCCCGCACAGGCTCGGCAGTATAAAAAGCCAGCCCGACAGCCTGCATCTTCTGCTCCTTCCCGCATACCCCCTCCCCCTTTTTCCATTTCTCATGTCCTGCTCATCCTCTCCTTTATTCTGCCAGGTACAGATTTACCTTCTTCAAAATAGCATCTGCCGTCTCCTCCAGTCCCTGCTCCCCCAAAAGATATTTATCCCCCTGTTCGAGTACAATTTCCTGAATCACGCGGTCTGCCAGTGCCGGCTTTTCCAGCTCCTCAATCTGCTCTGTCAAAGTATCCACCTGTTTCTGTGTCAAATTGACATACTGGAAGGAATAGCTCTCATCACCGTCCGTTTTGCTGAACATAATCCCCCCCTCGTTCCTGACCGACGGGTCATCCATTTTCGTCTCGCAGAGTTTCTGATAAGCCGCCCTGTTAACCGGAAATCCGTTATATGCCTGATTCCCCGCCTTTGCTCCCAGCAGTTCCTTCACAAAAGACTTTGCCGCCTCCATGTTTTCCCCTGTCGTCACTCCCGCCTGCAAATACGGAATCCAGGACTTTACCCGGTCATGATTCATTAGACAGTAATTCGCCTTTGTCTTCTTCCACTGGCTCACCATCAGCTGAAAATCCGATATGTCAGACAGCGTTCCAAAGCTTATGCTGCACTCGCCGGTCAGGAGTCCGTCTCCGGAGAGAGTTCCCACCTTAATCCCCCCACTTATAACCTCATTTGCAGCAGCGTCATTCATAAAATCATTCTCCTTGCTATGGGAATCCACGTCATACAATCTCTTCGCACATTCCAGATATTCCTTCAAAGCCTCTCTGTCAAGAGCGCCACTCTCTGTCCTCCACGCAGCAGAATCCGCATGATATAAATCGCGCAGCAACGTCATCGTGCCCTTCTCCGGTAATACAGATTTCTTCGCAGTCCTGCCTCTCCGCACGGCCTCATTTGCCAGAGCCGCAAGTCTTCCCCCTGCCCCAACGGCCTTTTGGTCGCCCTCCACCGCAACAAGCCCAAAACGCACCGGCATACAGTACAGTTTTCCATCCTGAATGGATGCCTCTTTTATGTTGGTAAAAATCCCATCCTCCTGTTCTACCTCTTCTACAACATCACTAATATCCACCAGCACCCCTTTTTCGATATAACTCTCCACGGGCATGCCATCCAGTATCAGGACATCAGGCCCCTTTCCGGCCAATATATTCGTATTTAATACAGACAACGCATCCTTCCATGTCACCCCATCCTTACCTGACGTACCAAATTCCAGATTCACATGAATATCCGGATATTTTTTCTGAAATAATGTCACGGCCCTGCGCAGAAACGCATGCTCTTCGAGAGCATATACCGTAATCTCCTGCTTTGGCACGGTCGCCGCATCCGGATCATAAGAATACCGCAATAATTTATCCTGATCCTCACCGTCATTGACCACCAAAAAAATCTCGTCCTCTCCCCAGACGGCCATACCGTAGAATTGCAGTCCCCCGCTTCCCAGCGACGTCAGCGATGCATCTGCCAGCTCCTCACTCACACTGCCTCCCATTGTAAAGTGGAAGATTCCATTCCGGTTAGCATATAATATGCGATCTTCCTCCTCTCCTCCGGCAAATACCATCGGAGTCCCATAATCCGTCTCAGATGAGGACAGTGCCGCATCCTTTTTAACCAGATCATCCAAAACACTCTGACCCGCAAGCACCTCCTCCCTCTCCGTATCGAAAAGAATGATCCCCTCATCATGCACTGCAAAAAGGTAACGTCCGGCCGCCGAAAAATAATTTATTGTGATTCCGTCTGTCTCAAAAGACTTCTCGCATGTGCCGTCTGACGGATCCACCGTACAGACCGTTCCCTCAACATCCAGGATATACAGCTTTCCCTGACTGTCATATACGCTCTGCCGCAGCTGTCTCTCTGCGTCCTGTCCCGGCAGGGTAAAAGAAAATTTTGTTATCTTTCCTTTTCTATCTGCCGTCATGCCATCTACTATCCCATTTTTGGCATATCCCAAAAATGATACATATCCATTCGGCGCAATGGCAATGCCAGGCACAGAGGCTTTCAGATTTCCCTGCAGCTTAATCTGTTCCCAATCCTCTCCCTTATTGATGCTGCGCAGAATCCAATACGCATTTGACGAATCCCGTGCCACCACCTCCATACTGTTATCTTCCAATCTGCGAATTCCCAGGAGTCTTGTCATTCCATCCGGAAGCGCTGTTTCACTTTCCAGAAAGCGTCCTCCCGCTTCTTCCTGTCCCTTGTCAGACGAGTCTCCGTCCAATTGCGAAGCAGGCGTTCCCCCATGTCCATTGTTGCAACCACCGAGCACCAAAAGATACAACACCATCATAAGTACGATGCAGATTCCCTGCTTCCCGTTTCCTCTTTTACACATAACAATCCCCTTTCTGCCGCTTCCCCGTCGGCACAAACAAAATTCTTTTCGCCTTTTACACTTTCTTGTACGAGTCTAACACACGATATCTTTAATTTTTCTGAAAATATCTCTTTAATTTTCATCAATATTTAAAGAATCCTTTAAGAAAAAGATGCTATACTTCAAAGGGAAAGAAGAAAAGGAGGAGTACTGATTGAAAATATTATTAATCGAAGATGATGAAAAATTATGTGAACTCCTGAAATTTCAGTTAGAAAAAGAAAAGTATGAGGTCGATGTCTGTCAGGACGGCCGCGACGGACTCGACCTGTTTTTACAGGATGCGCACGATCTGATCTTACTGGATCGGATGCTTCCGACAATGAACGGACTTCTCGTGTTACGGAAAGCCAGAGCCGCCGGCATAAACACTCCGGTGATACTAATCACTGCCCTGGGGGAATTATATGACCGGATCGAGGGGCTCGACTGTGGCGCCGATGATTATATTGTTAAGCCCTTCGCCTTCGAAGAACTCTCCGCACGCATCCGTTCTCTGGGAAGGCGCAGCCGGAAATACGAAGACGACTGTCTGCTGCAATACGGCGATGTTACATACGATACCTCTCTCCGCGTCCTGCACGGACCGACAGGTGAACTGCAGCTGTCATCAAGAGAAGGACTCCTGCTGGAGGTATTTCTGCGCAGTCCGGGCAAAGTTTTACGGCGCATGGTAATCTTTTCCCGCGTGTGGGGCGTCGATGCTCCTGTCGAGGAAAGCAACCTTGATACCTATATACACTTCCTGCGCAAAAGGCTGGAATATGCAGGAAGCAGATTACAGCTAAAAACAATTCGCGGTACAGGATATCTGCTGGAAAGCATATAGAGATGCCGGGGTCAAAAGGGCATCATATAGATATTCGGAAAGGATCCTTATGTTTCAAAAATTACACCGTCACATGACTCTTTTCTGTACTCTCGTTACAGGAAGTATCCTGCTGATTATGACAATGTTTTGCCTCTTTTTTGCGGAAAGGAGCATTCGGGAAAATAATTACAGCTCCTTCATGACACAACTGGGTTCCGTACTGATCTATCTACAGGAACAGGATACTATCTCCCACCCCTGGATCAGCAGACTTCGGGAAGATAATGGCTGTCTTCTCTTTTTATATGACCGTGAGACACCCCTGATCTATCAGGATTATCATGATTCCCCTCAGGAGACACAGCTGGCTCAGGAGACGATCCGCGAAGCATCCTCACGTGGGATGGACATTTTCTCCTCCGCTTCTCATGATCTGACACAGCATATCGAATTTCGCTTTACTTCCTCTGCCGGACAGAATTATAACGCGTCTGCCGGACAGATCCCGAAACAAAACGGGCGGCTCGGCTATCTCCTCCTGTTCCCCCTGAAAAAGCAGCAGACACAACTTCTCGCGTTACGCCTGACCATCTCACTCGCCGGTACTGCCGCCCTGCTTTTACTGTTTATTTTCTCACATCTCTTCACAAAACGGATGCTCCAGCCTGCCAGAGAAAGTCAAAAAAAACAGATGCTCTTCATCGCATCTGCGTCTCATGAACTGCGTGCACCTCTTGCCGTTTTTCGTTCCGGTCTGGAAGCATTACAAAAATCTTCCTCTCCAGCCGAGATGTCGCATTTTATTGATATTATGACAGAGGAAAACTCCCATATGCAAAATCTGGTTGATCAAATGCTCCTTCTTGCAAATATGGATTCGCATCACCTGCCGATGCAGCCAGAGCTCTGCCAGCCGGACAGTCTGATGCTTCACGCGTACGAAGCATTCGAGCCACTCGCCGCAAAAAAGGAGATTACCCTGTCCATCCAGCTGCCGGAACAGCTGCTCCCTGACTGTCTCTGCGACAGGGAACGGATGTTACAGGTATTTTCTATCTTAATGGATAACGCCCTCTCCTATACTCCTCCCGGTGGACGGGTGACACTTTCTCTGACGTTTCAAAAGGCCCGCCTCCTCTTCTGCTTTGCAGATACAGGCTGTGGCATCCCGGCAGAGGACAGAGACCTCATCTTTGAGAGATTCTACCGCTCCGGACAGGCACATACCAAAAAGGAACACTTCGGTCTGGGACTCTGCATTGCCAGAGAAATCATTCTCGCGCATAAAGGCGCGATATGGGTAGAAGCTGGCGAAGGGCAGGGCAGCCGTTTCTTCGTCAGCCTTCCTGCCGTGCCTTCGGATACTCGAAACAGAGCAGGCGATAAGGTTCCTCGTCCTCCTCGATCTCCGGAAATCTTCCCACCTTCTCATAAAAACGATTGTCCGTATTATCGTCATTACACATAGATACTTCGCCGATCAGGACATCTCCCGTGCCGGGCTTCACATCAAAATCATGATACTGATGCGGCCACAGCGTAATGCTCTCCCCCGGATGAAGCTCGACAGCCTGCCCCGCAGGCTGCGTATACGAACGCCCGTCCGCATTGATTCGGACCTCGCTCTGTCCCAGTTCTCCATCCTCGTCATTATACACATGGATCAGAAGTACACCGCCGCCGCGATTAATGATATCCTCTGACTTCTTCCAATGAAAATGCATCGGCGAATGCTGCCCCTCCTGTAACATCAGCAGTTTCTCAGCATACACCTTTTCATATCTCGGATCATTTTGATTCCCGTTCCGCAGGGTAATCAGCGCAAAACCGACCTTTTCAAAGCAGCCGCTGCCATAATCCGTAATATCCCAGCCCAGCATGTTATCACGAATCTCGTCATATTCCGTTCCGCGTTCCTGCCATTCCTGTGGTGTCCAGTGGCAAAAGGGCGGCAGATAAAAATGATGCTCCTGCGCCAAAGCCTCCATTTTGCGAATCGCCTGGTTAATCTCACTTCTCTTCATAAAACTCTCCATTCATTCTTTTTAACCCATCATCGAAACTTCGGATAATCGTATAAAAACTCTGCATCCTTCTCATAGCAACAGCTCATCAAGTAGATCCGTTCTCCGATCTTCTGTGCATAACAGGGATCTAACGCATACTGATGCCAAATACTTTTCCGGAAGGTATACCGCATCTTATACACCGTATTCTGATGGAACTTTCCATGAATATAATTCTCACTGATATATTCGGCCGCACCGTTGATCGCCTTCTCCGGCGTCGTCCAGCCCTCATAATAGGCATAGGATGTCCCACCCACAATCGGATCATTATCAACGGCCTTAATTCCATACAGATTATACACTTTCGTCTTCTTTTTAATCGCTCTTGTCCTGAGCCTGCCATAGCTGCTCCACTTCGCAGTATTTCGAGACGCCACCCTGCGGATGACCTTACCTCTCGCGAGCTCGCTTGTCCCATAGCCAGACTCCAAAAATGTCTGGTTGGTAAAATAAACGGGATCTAAATCATATTTCTCCGCCGCCTTCTGGATGACATCTGCCCGCCCGTACAGGATACTGTCCTGCGGCTTAAGCTTATTCTCCCGGCAATAGTCCTCGATCAGATACTGATAATACTGCTCAAAAGTATCCCAGTCAACCTCCCGGTATTCATCGATGCGCAAAAACTGAAATCCCTGCGTCGTATCCTTATCCGGGTGAATCATCTTCTCATAAACGCTGTACGATGCCTGCCTCGACTTTGTATATTCCTTCCACGTAAAATCCTTCCTGCTGTAGGCATATTGCGTTTTCATCGTCTCTCCCGGAAACGATGCCTTCTTACCTGTCAGAATGTAAGCTCCCCTGTCCTCATTCCACTCGCATCCCAACCCCAATGCTTCACAAAGCTGCGAAAGCGGCGCTACATAACAATCCGTCCCTCTGCTCCCGCTGCCTCCGGCATATCTTGCCATCATGACAGGAGCATCCAGTTTCCGCTGATAACCGGAGGAATACAGCGTCTTCTCCCCGACATATCCCGTCACCAGATGGTTACTCCATGTCAGACGGATATGACCTGTGATACTCTCCTCGAAGGAAGCCTTCGGACCCTGCTCACACAGCAGTGGTTTGATCGGAATCAGATCAATCCCCTTCACATGTATCACCGGCAGCTTGTTACTGTCAAGTTTTTTTCCATTATAGATAACATCCACATTTGCAGGATATGCTGGAATCTCCGTAATCGTCTTGCCCTCCACCCAGTTTACGCTTCCGATCGCTTTCTTCCCGGCCCTGCTTCCATGAAACTCTCTATTAATATCTCCGGCAGCCGTAACATCGCTGTAGTCCGCCACCCGCGGCTGTCCCGCTGTCACCTGCTCTGTTAGAAGGAGTATGCAGAATAATGCCGCCATCATTTTACCTGCAAATCCAGTACCATACCTTCTGCTCCCAGGGAATAAACCTCTCCTTTCACCCCTTCTGTTTTTTCTCATTTGTGCGTTTCTCCTTCATTTTCTCCTTGATTCCTGTCACCGATTTCCAACCTGTTATTACTAAGGCCACCCTTTACTCGCTCTGCTCCAGAAGATATTCCCTTGCACGCTCCACCTGATTGTCAACCTTCACGTCACCCTTTAGCGTCACTGCTTCTCCATTTAACTCTACCCGGATATCCGGCTCCAGCCCTGTTCCATGAATATTTCTTCCTTTTGGCGTGAAATATTCTGCTGTCGTCAGCTTCAACGCTGTACCGTCATGCAGATCAAATACGCTTTGCACAATTCCCTTTCCAAAGGTTGTCGTACCGACCAGCACTGCCTTTTCATAATCCTGCAGCGCGCCGGAAAATACTTCCGATGCACTGGCAGAGTTCCCGTTCACCAGTATCGCAATCGGCTTCTCAAGGCTGTCATCATCTTCGGCAAAATACTCTTTCTTTTCCCCATGCTTATCTTCCGTATAGACGACCAGTTCCTTCGGCAGAATCCGATCCAGCATATCGACTGCTGTATTTAAAAGACCACCGCCATTATCCCGCAGATCAATGATCAGTGACTTCTCTCCCTTCTTTTCCAATTCCTCAACCGCATCACGAAATTGTTCCTTTGTTACCTCCTCAAAGGAACTGACTGCAATATACCCTACCTTTCCGGCTAACATCTTTGCGGCTACCGTCTCGCTCTCAATCTCTGCTCTGGTGATCGTCACGTCAAAGGGCTTCTCCTTTCCCTGACGCATCAGGGTCAGCCGCACCTTTGTACCCGGTTCCCCCTTCATCCGGCTTACCACAGTACTCAGATCCTGACCGGTCACATCCCTGCCCTCAACCTGATAAATGATATCTCCTGTTTGAAGCCCGGCCTTCTCTGCCGGACTGTTCTTGATTGGTTGTACAATCGTAATCGCCCCTGTTGTCGCATTTTGGTTCACATAGGCACCGATACCGCAATAATTCCCGGACGTCTTTTCCCGCATATCCTCATACTCCTCCTCGGTATAATATGCAGCATACGGGTCGCCCAATCCCTGTACAAGTCCCTTATAGAGAGAATTCTCGACATCCTCCGCCTCAACATCCTCCAGAAAATATGCATCCATATACATCTGGATTTCACGCAGCTTTCTCTCCGTTTTCGCGCTGATTGCCCCGGTTGCCCTTCCAGACATAAAGACCTGTCTCCAATCTACAATTCCCGTCAGGGTCGTAATGATAAAAACAAGCGCAAAACAGAAAAACAAACCCAGCACCATATTTATTACTTTATCAATCCAGGTCTTCTTTTTCACACCTCAACCTCCATATTTCGTTGATATAACTCGTGCAACAAATATTAGTCCCTCCATTGTTTCGTATTCGTTATACAAGTACATCATAAATTAAGTTCTTGATGGCAGACAAGCTTAACTGCAAGAAACTTAGTTTATGATATACTAGGGCTGTGACACATAATACATGGGATTTACATAATTTCCCTTGCGAAAGATCGCAAAATGAAGATGTGGTCCTGTCGATACTCCGGTAGAACCAGAACGGGCAATCACCTGCCCCTGCTTCACCTTCTGTCCCTCCTTTACCTGAAGGCTGGAATTATGCATATAATAAGCATAAATTCCACCGCCGTGATAAATTCCCACATAATATCCCGCAGACGGCGAATAAGTTGATGTCACAACCTTTCCTGCCTTTGTTGCCAGCACAGCGCTTCCCATGCTGACTGCAATATCCACTCCCTTATGATAAGAGCTTGCCCCAGCCGTCGGAGCGCTGCGCGGGCCGAAGGGAGATGTGATACGTCCGCTGACTGTCAACGGCCATGCATATTCTCCCTCCACAGGCATCACAACCGGCTTTCCGTTATATACATTCTCCTGGGCGGCAATCTGCTGCCTCTGCTGCTGCATGAGATTTTCCACTTCCTGCTCCTGTGCAGCAATCTGCTCCGCGTAAGTTCCCAGTTCCTCCTGGCTGCTCTGTGTCAGTGAGTCATACATCTTCAACTGACGATGCTTCTCTGCCATCAGGCGCTTTGCTGTCTTCTTCTCATATTGCAGGGCTGTTTTCACTGCTCCCACACTGCTCAGCTTATCATCTGCCTGCTGCTTCGCCACCGCCACCTCCGTCAAGACAGACTGATATTTCTGCATGATTTCTTTATCATATCCCGTAACTTTTTCAATATATTCCTCTCGGCTGAAAATATCAGCCAGACTTTTTGACTCTACCAGATATCCCAGATAACTGTCATTGGAATTCTCATACATATATTTGATCCGGGCCTTCATCTGATTGTACTGCTCCTGCTGAAGCGCCAGCGCCTGTTCATACTCCTGATTGACCGCTTCCGCCTCCTGGCGCAGTGTCTTAATCTCCTCCCGGTTTCTCTCAATGCGTTCATACAGGCGTTTCACCTGCAGATCAAGCGTCTTGACGTACTTTGCCACATTATCGGTAAACTTCTGTATCCGGTCAACCTGTTCCTGCACCTGCTGTTTCTCCGTCTCCAGTTCATCCAGACGATTCTGCGCACCACCTAAATCCCCCCGCACGATACCGGGCGTCCTTGTCGCCGCAGGCGCGGCCGTTCCCGCCGCATGAACCGTCCTCGGCTCTCCCCGCGTAAAACCTGCATCACCCGTCGATTTCGTATTTCCCGCAAGCTGCGTATGATCTGCAAACTGTGCATCTCCCGAAACCTGCCTCGCATAATCCACTCCTGCCGCTGCCACTGCACCAGCCAGCCACACCGCCAGAATGACCTTGTATTTTCTTCCCATGATAATCTCCATTCCTGCTACACATCCAAATGCTTTCTCACAGACATCGTACTTCCCAACACACCGATTCCAATCCCGATCCCCAGAGACAATGGTATCAGTGTCTGAAATTCCTTTTCCGGGCTGATAAAGGCAAGCCACTCCGACAGAGTAGAGAAATGCGCCACGATAAAGCCAACCACCCTCTCATACAACACACGCAAAAACGCCAGCGGAAGGGCAGCACCAATCAGACCCATGGTAATGCCCTCCACAATAAACGGCAGCCTGACAAACAGATCAGTCGCTCCAATCAGCTTCATAATAGCGATCTCATCCTTTCGCACATTGATCCCCATATCGACCGCTGAATAAATCAAAAAGATGGATACAAGCACCAAAAGCACGATAATACTGACTGATACATAGGCCACCAGCATATTAAAACTATTAAGTCCCGCTGCCATATCTGCCGAACCATTCACCTTCCGCACGCCGTCCAGCTTCCGGATAATATTGACCAGCTCCGTCTGCTGGGAAACGTCATTGAGATATACTTCATATGAGGCAGAATTAATCAGTGGATTGTCCTGGCCAAATGCGTCCACCAATTCCTGCTGCCCCTCCAGCATCTCCTCCCGAAAACGCTCCCATGCCTCTTCTGCCGAGACAAACTCTACACGTTCTACCGCCCTGCATGCCTCGATCTGCTTGCCGATTCCACTGATCTGCGCCTGCGTTGCACCCTCATCAAAGAATACAATAATTCCCACAGTACTCTCTGCATGGTAAACCATATGCTCAAAATTACTGAATAATGCATGAAAAACTCCCAGCAGGAAGAGACATGCCGTAATCGTGCCGATCGCTGCCAGAGAAAAGATCTTATTCTGAATGATATTCTTGATTCCCTGTTTTAAACCATACCAAATCGTACTCACTGGACATAACCTCCCTGCTTCTGGTCACTGATAATCTCTCCCTTATGCAGAGTAATGACCCTCTTTTGCATCCTATTAACAATATCCTCATTATGACTCACGACAAGTACTGTCGTGCCCAGATTATGCACCTCCTCCAAAAGCTGCATAATCTCCCATGTATTTTCCGGATCCAGATTACCAGTCGGCTCGTCCGCCAATAAAATAGATGGTTTATTGACCATTGCGCGGGCAATCGCCACTCTCTGCTGTTCTCCGCCCGACAATTCTTTGGGATATGCCTTGAGCTTCTTATTCAGCCCTACCAGTTCCAGCATCGCCATGGCATTTCTCCTGCGCCGTTCCCGGCTGCGCACACCGATAACACGCTGTGCCAGAACCACATTTTCAAAAACATTCATTTCGTCCAACAGGCGGAATTCCTGAAAAACAACCCCCAGCTTGCGCCGGAAATACGGCAGTTCCTTTCGTGTCATACCGGATAAATCCTTTCCGGCCACATGGATCTGTCCTGAATTTACCGTGATCTCTCCCAAAAGAGTCTTAATCAATGTCGATTTTCCGGAACCACTGCTGCCCACGATAAAAGCAAATTCTCCCTTTT
Organism: uncultured Jutongia sp.; assembly: GCA_964471335.1. Classification (GTDB taxonomy): domain Bacteria; phylum Bacillota; class Clostridia; order Lachnospirales; family Lachnospiraceae; genus Jutongia. The sequence continues at coordinate 2,599 of CAYYGS010000003.1, read as the reverse complement.
CCACTGTCAGAGAACAATTCTTCAACGCTGCTGTACCGCTGGGATACACCATATCTACATTTGACAGCTGAATCATCGTCTTCACATCATTATTCATCTTCTTAATTCCAACCATATTTTTTCCGTTTCTGCCGCGTATATCCTATTCACATTGTGAATCTCCGCTCCTCGCGGCTCTTTTGCATATTTTAGTTTATTGTTCAAAAACAGGCCGCCCTCTACAGCGAAAACACCGTCAATTCAGGCACACCCTGTATTTCTCCCAAAGATAAGACAGGCGCAAACTGTCCCCTGTGGTCAATCCACGCCTGTTTTTGCGCATAGTAAACGATATGATTATATCGTATTTTCAATAAAAAAGCAAGTTCCCTCTTTTCCTCTACGAATCCAGACCACGCCTACCACCCCACCAGGGGAAATGGATGCGTTTATCCTATAGCTTTACTAATTCTGCTGCCTGATCTGCTCCTCCCCGATCAGCGGATATCTCACCGGCAGATCTGACTCCAGATCCTCCCGATGCATATCAACTGCCGTAATCTGAGAATTGCCATAGGAGGTATAATAATAAATCCCCCTGTCAGCATTACAACACGAGGTATAATGCGTGATCTCCAATTTCCCATCCTCCAGGATACAACAACCCCTCTGCTGCTCCACCGACCGCATAATATGAAAAAACTGGTTCACGCTCTCTGACTCGGAATCGCCCGATACAGAATTCATTTTCACAAAAGAAGCCCTGACAAAACGTGACGGGGACGACAGATCTCCCGGCAGTCCTATCGCTCCCATTCCCACACAATAAGTACGAAGAGGAAGCTTCTTGCTAAATCGATTTTCCGGCTGTCCGGGAGACAGCCCCATATAGTTATTCAGGTTTATAAGCTGCTCAGAAAAGGGTGGATTGTTTGTCAATACCCCCATAGGATTATCATAAATATGCAGACCGTCCCGCATCGACTCCACCGTCACAGTCTCCCCATGACCACCGATCATCCAATGCAGCTGAGCGGTAGGGAGGCCTTCATGAAACGGCACATCTACCAGATTAGTCTCCTGTAACAGCTTCACAGCCTCCCGAACTGTTACACACTGCCCCAATATCCACGGAATCAATTCATGAACTGCTATATTGTTCTGATCCTTTTGCTCTTGATGATACACAGCATTTCCAACAAAATTCAGGCCGGCCATTCCCAGTCCCTTCTCATTGATTGCATCATAATAGAGCGGATAACCCTCCTCCATATGCGCAACTCCGACCATCGCATAATGATTATCCATTCCCCTTTCATTCTGCAAGCGAAAATAGTAATGGCGGGGAGTCACTACGATCTCCTCGCCATAAGAAAACCCATTATCTAACGTACGTCCAAAATAAAAATCCCTTGTTTCATAAGTGATCGCTGTACACATAATATTATCCCCCAAAGAATCATGATAATAGAGAATCGCTATTATTATACGCTAAATCACAGATTCTATTCCTCATAATCCAGAGCCGCACCAATAAATCCCTGAAAAAGAGGATGCGGACGGTTCGGTCTGGACTTAAACTCCGGATGTGCCTGTGTAGCTACAAACCACGGATGATCCGGCAGTTCCATCATCTCCACGATCCGTCCATCCGGAGATAGGCCGGACAACAGCATCCCCGCCCTCACCAGATCATTCCGGTAATAATTATTGACTTCATAACGATGTCTGTGCCTCTCATAAATCGTCTCCTCACCATACATCTCATATGCCTTTGACTCCTTATCCAACACACAGGGATACGCACCCAGACGTAATGTCCCGCCAATATCCTCGATTCCATCCTGCTCCGGCATCAGATGAATGACCGGATGCGTCGTCTGTGGATCCAGTTCAATGCTGTGTGCATCATTAAATCCCACGACATTACGTGCATATTCCACAATGGCAAGCTGCATCCCGAGACAGAGTCCCAAAAATGGGACACCATGTTCACGTGCATAGCGGATCGCCAGTAATTTTCCATCAATACCACGGTGTCCAAAGCCGCCCGGCACCAAAATCCCACTGACATCTCCCAACAGCTCGTCCACATTGTCAGCATTGAGTTCCTCCGAAGGAATCCACTTGATATTCACATTACTCTTATGTGCCAGTCCCCCGTGTTTCAGGGACTCCACCACGCTGATATACGCGTCGTGCAGAGATGTATATTTTCCTACCAGTGCCACTGTCACATCACGTTCCAGATTCTTGATCGTATCAACCATCGTCTCCCATTCGGAGATATCCGGCTCCGGACAATCCAGGTGAAGACACTCGCAAACCACATTGGCCAAATGTTCCTTCTCCATCGCAAGAGGCGCTTCATATAATGTCTCCACATCCAGATTTTGAAGGACATGCTTCGTAGGTACATTACAAAAAAGAGCGATCTTGTCCTTCAGGCCGTCCTCAAGCGGCACTTCCGTACGGCACACGATGACGTCTGCCTGAATTCCCATTCACTGCAGTTCCTTCACACTGGACTATGTCGGCTTTGTCTTCATCTCTCCGGAAACATGCAGATATGGCACCAGCGTCACATGGATCAAGGCAGCATTCTCCCGTCCGATGTCAT
>CAYYGS010000002.1:778-31637 GCA_964471335.1 uncultured Jutongia sp. | reverse complement strand
CGCTCAGACAGGTTCTCCGCGGGCATATGGCATCGAAGCCCTGCAAGGCAAAGACTTTCCTCAAAGTCTAAGCGTCTTCGCAAAATCGACATGGAGCTTCCGAGACACCTGTTGAGATGACTGGGGCGGACAGGATCTGCGACGCAACGAAAACTCTTGGCTTTTGACGGATAAGAAGGGATTATCCTGCAATATCTCATGAAAACAGGGGGCAGAAGAATGGATGCGTTTATCCTGCTTTTTGCCCCTGCAAGTCTTGACGTGTTATAAAAAAATCGGTATGATAGTATGAATAGATGAAGAGGGAGGATTTTAGAAGTGAGATTATATAAAATTGCATTAATAGGAATGATGGCAATATTGTGTGTGGGTTGTACGAAGAAACAGGATGATCAATCGTCGGATTCCAAGCAAACGGCAGCGGTTGAAAATGAGCAGGGGGAATCGGAAAAGGCGTCACAGTTTTTTTCCTATGAGATCGATGAGGAAAAGGGGATCTCAACGATTACGTCTTATCTGGATGAATCAGAAAAGGAGATTATCATTCCCAAATCTTTTTCCTATGAGGGGAAGGATTATCCGGTGACAACTATTGCAAATGAAGCTTTTTATAATAACACGACGGTGGAGAAGGTTTCCATTCCTGATACGGTCACATCGATTGGACAGGAAGCGTTTTGTAAGTGTGAGTCATTGAAGGAGATTGAGATACCAAACTCTGTGACAACACTTGGTACAGGGGTATTTTATGATTGCTCTGCGTTGAAAAAGGTAACACTTGGGGAGGGGATTGTCAGTATACCGAATGAATTCTTTACCAATTGCTATGCATTGGAAGAGATTAAACTTCCGGAGACACTGACAGCGATCGGTACAGAAGCCTTTTGGTCCTGTGAGAAATTGAGAGAGATAGAACTTCCAAAATCAGTCGTAACGGTTGGGGAGAAAGCATTCTATAGTTGTGGCGTCCAAAAGCTTACGATACAGTCTCCGGCCTTTGCTTTTTCAGATGAGACGCTGGAAGGGGCAGATGAGATCAAAGAAGTGTATGTGCCGGAAAGTATGGTTCAGATCGCCACAGACTGCATTGATGATGAAGAAGTCAAGGTGGAAGCACTGAAATAATGGGAAGAGGGAATGCAATGTTTGAGGAGGAACAGGAGAAACCTGTAAAGAAGAGGCCGACGAGGACTGGGACGTCGGCCATTTCATCGTCTTCCGGTGCTTCTGCCGGGGCGGCGAGGGCTCCGCTGACCCGGGATGTACGTGTGATGCGAAATCCGGCCACAGCTGATATTTCTGTTTTGCCGGCAATACGGAGAGTAGAACCACCGGATGCTGACTCTATCGCAGAGAGGCTGAAACGGGCAAATGCGCGGCATAGCACGGAAGGCGGAGGAAGAAAAACAATGGCGGATGCCTATATGCATCGAGATTTGTCTCAAAAAACAAGGGTGCCGACACCCTTTACCCTTTTAGATGACGAGGAGGACATCCCAATATTAACGGAAGGAAAAGTATTTGGACGGCCTGCGGGACCTTTTATAAAAGGTGGCAATCGTCCCCAGATCACAGTGAAAGGAATAAGACAAGGTAAGGTGCAAGAAAGAAAACAAGCGAGCACTTCATATTACGCTATTTCACAGGTCTTAGATGATTGGTGTAATGCCCAGGCCGATCCAAATGCTGCGCGTTCGCAGCTTGCGGATGAGTTGATTACCTTTTCCAGAAGTGGAAGTCCGGATGCTTTTCTGCATTCTGCTTTATTTGAAGGAGACGACAAAAGTGAAAATGCCAGAAAAGCTGCGAATTATCTGGCGGCTATTCTTGTCGCGGCAGAACCACATGAAGAACGGGCTAATGCAGATGGGGGAAAATTTGAGCGAGGTGCTTTGGGATTATTGAAGAGGGGATACACTTTTATGGAGGTGTTTGGAGATCCTGAAAATGCTATCTTTATCCAGGCACAGAAGTCAGGAAATCGTAAGTTTAAAACGGCAATGAATAGGAATGCTTTTCATGAGGACATAGATTTATCAGATTCCTCTGATGAGGGAGATTTGTTGAAGGATGAAGGAGATTTGTTGGAAGATGAAGGAGATCTGTTGGGGAATGAGACAGATCTGTTGGGAGATGAGGCAGTTCGTGAGGAAATGGGTTTTGATGCAGAGGAACACAAGGAAGATATGAGGGAGGAGTTTGGTGTTTCGAGACAGGCGCCTTTTCCCCATACAAATATTAAGCAGATTTTCAAGCTTCCACCTATTAAAAATGTTGTGGGCATGCCGGGAACTCCGGAAAAATTATTACAGCTTCAAAGAGAGTGGCAGGAATTAGCCAGACAGTATTTGAATGAATACACGGATGTAGAGGAAAAGGGCGAAATCGTCGAGAAAGCGGCATTTGTTTTTCAATATCTGGGAGAGAATTGCAGTATGCCGATTGATATGGTGGATGAGTGTTTTTCCTGGGAATGTAGTATTGATATTATTCGGGAGAAATTGTATAAAATTGGTGCGAAGAATATCGTTTTTTATCCCGGTCTGAGAATGTATCCGAGGCGGTTGGGTTAGTACAGCGGGCATTGAGTAATTGGCAGTTTGGCTTGATGTACTCATGCGAATTTAAATTTTACTGATTTAACAGCTGTTGATAGATGTCTCTTTTAGAGACTCCTCTGTCGGCGGCTGCTTTTTTCATGGCGTCTTTTTTGGAGAGACCCTGTGCAAGATACAGATTTACATGCTCTGTCAAATCCATTTCCTGCCATGCAGCCTGCTCCCTGGCATCAAGTGTTTTCTGGGAAATGCCTTCTATTACCAATACATATTCGCCACGCGGGTCGTGTTCTTCATAATATGCCACCGCCTCTTCCAGCGTCAGGAGTTGTGACTCCTCATGTAGTTTGGTCAGTTCCCGGCAGAGCGTGATCCTGCGGCTTCCAAGTGTAGATAGCAGAAGTGCAAGCGTTGCTTTCAGGCGGTGCGGAGCTTCATATAATATGATTGTTCTTGTTTCGGTTTTCAGAGATTCCAGAATGGATTGACGTTCCTTTTTGTCCTGCGGCAGGAACGCTTCAAAGGCAAATCGGCGTGTGGAAAGCCCGGATAATGTCAGGCCGGTGATGCATGCGCAGGCTCCCGGCAGAGAAGTCACAGTGATACCGGAGGCATAGGCCTGCCGGACAATCTCTTCCCCGGGATCGGAGATGCCTGGTGTACCCGCATCCGTTACAAGGGCAATATTTGTGCCCTCTGCCAGCTTCGATACAAGAGTGGCAGCCTTGTCGATTTTATTATATTCGTGATAGCTTGTGAGGGGTGTCCTGATGTCGAAATGGTTGAGAAGTTTTTTCGTGTTGCGTGTATCTTCTGCTGCGATCAGATCAACTTCTTTTAATGTCCGCAGAACGCGAAGCGTAATATCCTCTAAGTTGCCAATCGGTGTGGCGCACAAATATAATGTACCCGTCATATAGTTTCTCCTTTATACATATAGATTTGTTCTGCGAATACCATCTGGTTAGGAATAGAACTGCCGCACTTCCTCTGTATAGATGTCGGGCTTCTCATATATGACAAGAGGAGCTTCTACCTTGACCATGGAGCGCCCGCCGCGTACCGCCTCGATCAGTACCATATTGGGTTCTCTATCGTGGAAGGGGTGAACAAAGCGTATTCTTTTCGGCTCCAGCCGGTAATTTGTCATAGTCGTGATGATTTCTACCAGACGAAATGGTCGGTGTACCATGAAAAAATGGCCGCCGGGCCGGAGCACTCTGGTACCCTCGCGGATAACATCATCCAGAGTGCAGAGGATCTCGTGGCGTGCGATTGCCTTTGGCAGTTCAGGATTTTTGAGGCCATGATTGTTGTTCATATAGGGTGGGTTGGTCGTCACGACATCAAAGGAAGAGGGTTTAAAGAGTCTGGATGCTTCCCGAATATCGCCTGTTGTGATTCGGATCTGTTCTGATAAATGATTTAATTGAACACTGCGCCGCGCCATATCGGCGCTTTCCTCCTGGATCTCCAGAGCATCAATCGGCCCGGCTTCCGTCTTAGCCGACAGCAGGATTGGTATGACACCTGTACCGGTTCCCAGATCAAGGATACGGCTGCCGGGGGCACATCTGACAAAGGCAGACAAAAGGACGGCGTCCATGCCGAAACAGAACCTCTCCGGATCCTGAATCAGCTGAAGGCCGTTAATCTGCAAGTCGTCCAGTCGTTCTCCCGATTTTAAAAGGGATGTATCCATTCCGGCTGCCTCCTTACCTATCTTAATTAATTTGTCTTTTTTGGTCCAGAATGATTACTGCGCTTGGAGGGATGGCCGGCATATGGTTTTTTATTGTTTCCGCGATAACCCCTGTTGCGCTCATTCTTCATTTCCCCGCGGTTCTCCCCTTTGGAATAATCTTTCTTAAAGTCACGCTTGTCCCTGCCAGAGCGATTTTTCCGATCGTTGTCATAATAAGAGCGCTTGTCCCTGTTAGGAGTTTCTGACTGGCCTTTATCATAATAAGGGCGTTTGTCTCTGTTAGGAGCGTCTGACTGGCCTCTGTCATGATAGGGGCGTGGTTCCTTGTCAGAATGGTCTCTGCGCCCCCGATAATTCTCCTGACGGTCATGTCCCTTGTTGCCGCGTCCATCCCTTGTATTTGATGGCTTCGAGTGGTTGGAATGTCTGACGCTGTGTGCAATCTGCTCTTCGTCGTCGGCGTCTTCTGTCAGCTCTTCGAAGTCCTGTTCCTCCATGATCTTGAGCTGTTCCAATTCCTTGTCGTCGATTTCTTCATCCGGAAGAGGCGGTGCAACCGGTGCTCCTTTGGAGCGGTTGCGGTTGTCGAAGCTTAGCTCCGTAACAGGATACTCGCGAACTTCCTTTTCATCATTTTCCTGCGTAATGATTACTTTGACGCGCTGTTTGAGCACGTTGACACTCTGTACCTCGCCCTGGTAGCCGTCCAGCGTCTTGACATGTGCACCCAGATGGGGCAGCGTGCTATTCAGGTATTCATAGGCTTCTTCCTCATTCTTGAGACAGCACATCAGTCTCCCGCAGACACCGGAGATCTTTGCCGGGTTCAGGGAGAGGTTCTGTTCTTTTGCCATCTTAATAGATACAGGCACAAAATCGTGGAGATAGCTGTGACAGCATAATGGTCTTCCACAGATCGCAATGCCGCCCAGCATTTTTGTTTCGTCTCGGACGCCTACCTGCCGCAGCTCGATCCGGGTACGGAATACGGACGCCAGATCCTTTACCAGTTCACGGAAATCGATTCGTCCGTCTGCTGTAAAGTAAAAGAGCAGTTTATTGCGGTCAAAAGTATACTCGGAATCGATTAATTTCATTCCGAGCTGGTGCTTTTGTATTTTTTCTAAACAAATGTTGAAAGCTTCCTTTTCGCTTTCCTCATTCTTCTGATTCGTGATATCGTCCTCCGGTGTAGCCACCCGGATGATCGTCTTTAACGGGGAAACGACTTTGCTGTCTTCGACCTCCCTGGGTTCTAATACTATTGTTCCATATTCTATCCCTCGTACAGTTTCCACAATCACATGATCACCCTTCGATACAGAGAATCCGGTGGGATCGAAATAATACACCTTTCCCAGTTTGCGGAATCTGACACCTATGATAAGCTTCATATATATACCCCGACTTTCTTGGTTTTGTTCTTTATAAATACAGCACATATTTTGATGCGCCACAAATAATTGCAAACAGGTTTTTGCAATGAATTATTCAGTCTTTTATCGTTAATACCATCAGTTCCATAACAACATCAAAGTTGACATTGGCATCCAGACGGATCTTTGCCTTATCAATCGCCTGCAGAATATTTTCGATGTCCTCGTAAGTGCGGCTGCTTGCCTGCTTGGAGATCTCGTGATACTGATCCTGATAGAGAAGCAGGTTGGCATCTTTTGTCACCTTAAACATCAAGACATCGCGGTACCATAAGAGCATCAGATCCAGATAGTCATGGATCATCGCCTTTTTCTGGGACAGCTGGTGAATAATTTCCACAATTTCGGAGAGCTCCAGCGAATCAATTTGTCGAAGAAGCCCCAGAACATCTTCCTTCATTTCCTGGAAATCATTGGAGTTTGCAAAACGAATCGCTTTTCCCATGTTCCCCTGGCAAAAGCCTGCGGCAATATGTGCCTGTTCCGGCTCCATGGAAAGAGTCTTCACCAGATAAGCGGCAATTTCTTCCTTGTTGACGGGCTTCATATTCAGACAAATGCAGCGCGACTGTATTGTAGACAGCATAGAATTCAGGTTGTCCGTCAGCAGAATAATAATAGCGTATGACGGTGGTTCCTCAATTGTCTTTAACAGGGCATTCTGCGCCTGCTCCGTCATCTTCTTGGCATCAGGAATAATGTATATTTTATAATCGCTGCTATAAGGCTTGATCTGGATGTCGTTATTCAGCTGTTCGCGGATATCATCTACACTGATACTGACCTTTTCATGGGTAATATAGCGGATATCCGGATGATTCTTCGACTCTGCCTGCACACAGGACTTACAGATCTCGCAGGCGTCTGTCTCCTGACGGTTGTCACAGAGAAGCGTTTTTGCAAAGGCGTCCGCAAGCATGTGGCGTCCGGAACCCGTCTCGCCGTTCAAAATGTAAGCATGAGAAAGCTTCCCTGTCTGAATGGCAGTCCGAAGATGCTCCTTTACTTGTTTTTGTCCGATAATATCTTTAAAATTAGCCATAGAACTCCTCATTTCTGCGTTGCATTTTATGTTAGAAGATCCAGCAGGAGACCGCGTATCTCGCCGATCTGATTCAGGATCTTGAGATGGTCCTTCTCGTCCCGCATCAATTCTTCTGCCAGTTGATCCAGTGTTTCATCCACCAGTTTCACCATACCATAGACACGGTGACGGCCCTTCTTATCCAGAAAATTCTCCCGGCTGAAGGAGTGGGAGTGGGCGACAATCTCATTCATGAAATCCTTGATCAGTTTGCGGTACAATTTCATGTCGCGTATATCCATTTTACGGCTCAGCTTATTGCCCTGTTGCGTGATATCTTCCATCATCAGGGTCAGGCTTGCCTTCAGTTCCTGCTCTTCAATACTGCTAAGAAGGGTAAAACGAAAGGAGCCGTCAGACTCAATCGCCTGTGGCTTAGATTCCACCTGTGTGGGCTGCTGCATCTGCGTCACACGTAAATCCATTATGATCCCCTCATTTCTACATTGATCTTTCTGCAATCAAATCTACAATGTTTCCTATATAATAACACAGTACCGTAAAAATATCCACCGCTTTGCGACAGAAACAGCATCAAGGAACAAAATTTTACCCGATTCAGTCGTCTGAAGTGAGAAAAATCGAAGACAGTTTACCGCTTTCCAGCTCATAGGTCAAATTGACTTCTCCCGGCGGGTATTCCTTTTCCACGTTGCCATATACATTGATTCTGGCGATGTTGTCCTTGTCGTAATATTCCATTCCGGCCTGCTCTTTCCTCAGAGCTAATTTCAGATAAATCGTTCCCTTTGGAGGCAGCACATCCCCCCCTTTGCTCTTGTATCCATCCTATCATATGTGAAGCGAAAACAAAAGTTCAATCCTTTTCCAATTCCTTTCATTTCGTAATAAGCGGATTGCCATTTTTCTATTGTCAGAATGTGAAACTGAGGATATAATGAAAACAAGAAAAGGCCGGGGACAAATTTGAAAGAGAATGTTACAGGAAAAGGAAGGGTTCAGGGGATACACATGGGGAAAGAAAAGAAATGGAAAACACGCGAGTACCGTCATTTTAATGAAAATGTTTGGAAATCAGCGAAAGTATTAGAGAATTCCTTATCAGAATATATTACCAAAAATGGTGAAAACCTCTCTACTAACATTCTGCTGAACCATACGAAGGAAATTATATGGATGAGTGACCGTCCGCAGGACACATTCCGCATGTTGCGCCGCGTACGGAAATATGACGATATGACCTTTATCCACAGCCTGAATGTTGCAATTCTCTGTAATGCCTTCGGCCAGTGGATGCGGATGCCGGAGGATGAGCTGGATGTGCTGACACTGGCAGGGCTTTTGCATGATGTGGGGAAGATGAAGATTCCGGAGAAGATTATCAAGAAGCCGGGAACACTGACGAAACAGGAATTTCATGTGATCAAGCAGCATACGAAGCGGGGCTATCAGATTTTAAAGAATCTGCCTTTGGATGAGCGCATCAAAAATGCTGCGCTGATGCATCATGAACGATGTGACGGTAAGGGATATCCAGAGGGGCTTGCCTCGGATGAGATTGACGACTTTGCCAAGATCGTGGCGATTGCCGATGTCTATGATGCGCTGACCTCAGCCAGGGTTTACCGCGGACCGCTGTCTCCTTTCGAGAGCTTTCAGATCATACGGGATGGCGGGTATGAGCGATTCAAGACGGAGTATCTTTTTCCCTTTATGGAAGGGATTACCCGTGCCTATGTAGGAAGCCATGTCCTGTTGACGGACGGCCGGGAGGCCGAAATTGCGCATGCAGATCCGAAGGATTATACTCGTCCAATCGTCAGGATCCATGGAAATCTCGTGAAGCTGTCGGAGGAAGATATCGGGATTCAGGAGGTTATAGGTTTTGAGGAGTAGGAAATAAAAATCCCTGAAGGCATTTGCTTTCAGGGATTTATTTTAACCTACTTTTAATTTAAACTTCTGAATCTCTTTTTCGTTGTCAACCGGGATCTTTGCAATGCATGCACCAAGAGATGACAGCTTCTTTTCAAAATCTTCATAACCTCTTTCGATATATCGAATAGAATCAATCGTCGTGAAGCCGTCTGCCACGAGGCCTGCTACGACTAATGCAGCGCCTGCACGCAAATCCGGAGCGGAGATGGCTGCCCCGGTAAATCCGGTCACACCTTCGATAATGGCTACATTGCTCTCCACCTTGATATTGGCTCCCATACGTGACAATTCATCTACATATTTAAAACGGTTCTCAAAGATCGTTTCCGTCACCGTGCTTGTTCCACTGGAAAGCGCCAGCAGTGTTGCGATCTGTGGCTGCATATCCGTAGGAAAGCCCGGATAAGGCAGTGTTTTGATCTGTGTATGTCCCAGCCGGTCTGAGGCTGATACACGGACAGCGTCGTCAAATTCTTCCACATTGGCGCCGATTTCAATGAGCTTTACGGAGATCGCCTCTAAATGCTTTGGTATCACATTGCGAATGAGCACATCTCCCTTTGTCGCCGCTGCGGCAACCATAAAGGTGCCCGCTTCGATCTGATCAGGGATGATCGCATACTCGCTGGCATGCAGGGCAGGAACGCCATTGATACGGATCTTATCGGTACCTGCGCCCTTAATATTGGCTCCCATGCTGTTGAGGAAGTTGGCAACGTCTACGATGTGCGGTTCGCGGGCGGCGTTCTCAATGATCGTACGCCCCTGTGCCATACAGGAGGCCAACATGATATTAATCGTTGCACCCACGGAGGCCACATCCAGATAAATATGGTTTCCTGTCAGCTGCTCGGCATAGGTATTGATCATACCGTACTCAATATTTACTGTAGCTCCCAGTGCGCGAAAGCCCTTCAGATGCTGGTCGATCGGACGGCTTCCGATATCGCAGCCGCCGGGCAGTGCCACCTGTGCTTTTTTATATTTTCCTAAAAGAGCACCCAATAAATAATAGGATGCACGTATTTTACGGATGGAATCATAATCTATCGTTACATCGGAAATCGTACCCCCGTTGATCTGTACCTGGTGAGGTCCCAGTCTTTTTACGGTGGCGCCGATACTCTCGATCGCAGTCAAAAGTACATTAATATCTCTCACATTCGGGAGATTATCTATCGTAACGGTTTCATTAGTCATAATTGCTGCAGCCAGGATACCAAGCGCGGCATTCTTGGCGCCGCCTATGACTACCTCGCCGTGAAGCGGGGTCTGCCCCTTAATAATAAACTGATTTTCTTGATTTTCCATTTTGCACCTCATCAAAATCCATGTTTGCAAAGTACACACATAAATACCATTATAACCGAAAGCAGCATTTTGTCAATTCATTTCCTGCGGTTTTCAAAATAAACAAACGAATCTATCGCGTCAAAAATGTCCTGAAAGGCCTCCTTCGGCGCGGCGTCAATGTATTTTTTCAGGATCTCCTGCTCTGCCTGCCCATGGTACCTTCCGTAGAAGATATCGAACAGGTTGTGACCCCGTACATATATTTTGAACAGCTCCAAATGCTCCTTGATGTCCTGTTTGCTGCGAATGCGTATATTATTGATGCGCTGCATCCGCTTTGTGCTGGACAGCTTATAGAGGTAATCTTTGTATTTTCTATATAATATATTGTAAAACTCTTCCTCATTTTTCACTACGCCAATTTTTGCCATGATCTTTGGATCCAGAAAATAATTCTCGAAGGAATAATACTTTAGAACCAATACGTTCTTTGGTTCGACGCACGGTAGATTGCCTACATCTTCCTTCGCACGCTGACCATAGTAGCTGCATAACTGCTTTGTCAGGTATTTCGGATTCTTGCCGTCACTGTCCCGTATCATCAGGAATTGGTCCTTTAAATACAGTTTGTTGATATATTTCAGATTGGCATAGGTCTTAATATTGGTGCAGCTGTTGACCGGAATGATCGTAATACGCTTGAGGTTGCCGTCTTCGTCGTAAATCTCGGAGTAATATTTTTCCAGAAGCATAGGAAGACGGTTGCTGTCCTGTTTGCCCTCCACAATAAATACGAAGCTCACATTCATCAGATCGTTTGCCGTATATCCCAGATCATCCAGGATCTCATCAATATCTGTCTCCGGTTTCACGATGGTATAATATTCCTCATCCAAAACGACCTCTTTAATCTGTCTGGAAGCAAAATTAAAGATTAGATTGGGTGAGTGTGTAGAGAAGACAACCTGATTTTTTTTGGACAGCCGATATAAAATCTCACTGGCCATCTTCTGGAGCTGAGGGTGAAGGTAGATCTCCGGATCTTCCATCAGAAGGATGCACGGCAGTGTCTGGGATTCATCGGTGTACGCCTCCAGAAGGGAGAGGGCATAAATGCTGCGAATTCCCTCGCTGAACATCTGTATGGAGCCGACGAAGCCGCCTCGCTCGCTGTTGTAGAGCTGCGTGTCTATATGGAGCAGGTTATCCAGGTCAAAATCAAGTACATAGCGGATATCCTGGGAAGGATTTCCGTTTTGATGGAAATATCGGTTTACCTTTTCCTCAAAGGCGGTCAGCTTCGTATTAAAAAGCTTATACTGCAGCAGGCGTGCCGTCTCGAAAAGCGTCAGATCCTCCGGCGCTTTTTTATTGATCAGTCCGATGCACTGGAAGCAGCGGTTACACTTACGCTTTGGATCAAAGGTACACTCATTTTCCTTTAACATCTGGAAAGATTCCTTGTCGTAGAAACTAAAAACGTCATTTTGCAGTGATTCCAAATTTCTGTCCTGGTCAATATGGTAAATTTTCGGAAAAATCTCACGAATATAAGGATTATTTTTTTGAAACCCATCCTTATAACGGATGTTCATTTCCGGGTTGACGTGGCAGGAGAAGGAGATCGTATTTTCCTGAAAGGAGGGCAGCAGAGTACGGAATTCCTCCAGCCACTTGTTGTAATCCCTCTGTTTGCTTACGGCACCCTTGCTTTGGTAGTAGAGAAGTTCATCGTCTGTGAATTGTATTTTCATGGTGATGACAATGCTTTTCTGCGGATCGAGAAATTCTCGTTTCAGGGGATGATGGTTGCCGGTAGCCAGCAAAATGGCGTCGATGACAGAGGTTTTTCCCGTATTATTTTTTCCGACCAGAATGAGGGCGTTTTCCATTTCCGATATTTCCAGTTCGCGTATGGATTTAAAATTCTGTATTTTAAGATAGCTAATCTTCATCGAATCTTTCCCTTTCTCTTATAGTATGCAGATGGTTTTGTTTTGTTCGCGGAAAATGATGGGGAGGCAGGGCGGTGCTTTGTCTTCCTTTTGCGCACGGAATATCCAAAGCTGCCCAGCTGTTTGCCCAGAGAATAATAATTTCCGTGGGAGTAGGCGATGAGTCCGGCCTGCTCCAGATGAAGCGTACCCCTTTCGTCCAGAAAGCGGTCATCTACATGAACTGCCGTGACATCCGCCAGAAAGATGTGGTGGGAGCCGGGCTCCAGAATCTGTGTGACGTGGCATTCGATATTGACGGGGGATTCCTGGATCATCGGACAGCGCACCGTGTCAGCGCGTTCGGGCGTCAGGCGGCAGTCCGACCATTTATTTACGTCCCGGCCGGAGCGCACGCCGCAGTAATCTGTGGCACGTACGAGTTTTTCTGTTGTCAGGTTGATGACAAATTCTCTTGAAGCGCGTATTATTTCGTAAGAATGGCGCTCCGGGCGGACAGAAATATATGTCATGGGTGGGTTGGTGCAAAGAGTGCCCGTCCAAGCCACAGTCAGCAGATTGGAGATCCCGTCTATGTCGCCGCAGCTGATGAGGGTGGCAGGGAGCGGGTAGAGCATATTTCCCGGTTTAAAATTTATTTTTGCCATAAGGCGTTCCTTCCTGAATATACATAAAATCTATTTATAATCAGTATAACATAAAATAGTGTGCATGGACTAATTTTTTTAATAATTTACCTGAATCACAGGAGGAAAACAGACTTTGCAATTATCCCGGTAAAATCCCTACACAAATGAAAGATTTTGTGCTATGATAAAGCAAAAGAGTTTTTAAAGCCGGGATGCAGGCATTAGGAATAACGATAGAGAACAGGCAATGAAATAATAAAAGAAAGGACGGTAGGAATCCACATGGCAAATTATCTGGAATTTGAGACTATGACGCAGGAGTTGGAAGGGAAAGTCTATCAGGATCTGAAGTTTAAGACGGGAAAGTTTATCTGGAAGGTTCGGTTTAATATTCCGCTTGACCCGAAGACGGTCAACAATGTGAATCTGTATGTGACGTCTCAGAGTCTTGCGCCGCTTAGGACGGCCATCCGTTATAATTCGATGGAAAATGAGATCGAGATTGAGCCTCTGGAGCCGTATGCCCAGAGTGAGTCCTATATATTAAATATTACGACAAATGTGACGTCACTCAAGGGACAGCCGTTGAAAAAGCCGCTTCAGGTACAGTTTAAAATAGAGTGATGCGGCGTTTCGCTCGGCTTACAGGGTCAAAACTATGAAAATTTTTTTCTGGAATAAGATTCATCCGTTAAAGGATCTGCATTTTTCACAACGCATGTTTTTGGTGTATATTATCGGCGGGATCATACCTCTTCTGGCGGCCAGTATATACACCAATTTTGGAATGCGGAGAATGATGATAGACTTGCGTACGGAATCTCAGTCAAATGAAGTGCTGGCAATGGGGGATTCCATTCGCGAGTCGGTGATTGTGCTGAATAATGTGGCGCGCCTGCTGTGCCTGAATGATGATCTGGAGGAGCTGGCGACAAAGGACTATCCCAATAAGACAGCACTTTTTAAGGACTATCATAATCTGAGTGTAATCACAGACTATCTGAATTATTATCAACAGGACATTTCAGCGATCAATGTATATATTCATAATTCCAGCGTGGATTCGAAAGATCTGGACAGAATGGAGGGGATATCCTATCTGGATGGGTCGATTATGTCTAAAAGCTGGTATAGGGAGACAGTGCGTAATAAGGGGCAGTCTTACTGGTTCTATACGGTCGATTCGGATTCTGCCAGGAGCTCGATTCAGGTCAGCCGCGCTATGTGGTCCGATGAGGGGGAGGTGGCGGCTGTCGTCACGATCCTTCTGCAGGAAAGTAAGACATGGGACAGGCTGCAGAGCTACGGAGTTGATACCGCGCTGATGTATAATGATGGAAATGCCCTGAACGCAAATTATGATTTTAATCATATGTACCCTTTTTTGAGCAACAGCCTGTCAAAACAAAACAGAGAGCATTATTCTGAGAGGGTCTCGGACGGCGGAGAAGAATATTTGGTGACATATGACAGGATCGTGCCGCCGTCCTCGTCGAATTATTATTCCATCGTGAGCATACAGGAATATTCTGATATTATGGCGCTTCCCAACCGCATTACCATGCAGGCATTTATTCCGGAGCTGGTATGTATGGCCCTCTCGATTATTCTGATCATGGTCTTTACGCATTCGTATGAAAGGCGTATGAATTCGCTGCGTACACAGATGCACCGGGTGGCGCAGGGCGAATATGGCATGGTGGAGTCGCTGGAGGGAAATGATGAGGTGGGCGATTTGTATCGGGAGCTGGAAAAGATGATGGAGGATATCCAGAAATTGATTTCCAACGTGGTTGTAGAGCAGGTTCAGAAGGAGAAGATCCACACACGTCAGAAGGAGGTGGAATTCCAGATGCTGGCCAGTCAGATCAACCCTCACTTCCTATATAATACATTAGAAACGATTCGGATGAAGGCGATGGTGAATAAACAGCCAGAGATCGTTGAGCTTGTTAAAATGCTGGCAAAAACGATGCGCTATAATATCCAGGTGACAGACAGGCTTGTCACGCTGCGTTCGGAGCTGGAGATGGTAGGCTATTATCTGAAGATTCAGGAATACCGCTTTGGCGACAGGATACAGTCAGAGATAATCGTGGACCCGGAGGTTGACAGGGAGACACAGATGATGCCGCTTATCATTCAACCATTTGTAGAGAATGCATTCGTACATGGACTGGAGGAGGCCGGGCAGGGAGGCTTGCTGCGCATTCATGTGTCACAGGAGCAGGACCTGCTCCGTATTCTCGTACAGGACAACGGTGTCGGCATGGATTATTACCAGTTGGGTGAATTGCGGATGTCTCTGCAGAAGGATGACAGCGACCAATCTCATATTGGTATGCGTAATGTTAACCAGAGATTGAAAATGTTTTATGGGGAAGAATACGGAATTTTTGTGGAAAGTGAAAAAAATTTGGGGACAAAAATTGTGATTATTTTCCCTAATAAGACATCAAAGGTCGAAAATCTATAATTTGTTGGGTAATCATGTCTAATTATTAGGGTTTTTTTTCTGACAGTATTTGTTAAAATAGATAAGTACAGTATGTTGTAATAGCGGTTTTTTGTGCAATATTACAATTAACGTAAAACATGAATTCAAAAATGAGGAGGACGAGACAATGAGAAAAACAATCAAAAGAGCGGCAGCGATGCTGGCAGCTTGTGTTATGGCGCTGACAGTGACAGCTTCCGTAATGCCGGCAGATGTGTCAGCGGCAAAGCTGGGGCCTGGCGCAAAGGCGGCAAAGAAAGCAGCCAACAAGGAATTTGACCCGAGTGGAACATACCATGCATATTTTGGATTCCAGCAGTCAGAGTCCTGGATTTTCCGTGATGAGTGGTATTCCGATACACTGGGTACAAAGGGAAAAGACCTGAAGAAGGCAAACCTGGACTATCAGGGAGGAACATTGTTCCAGTCTGGTGCCGATGGTGTTACCACAGTAGACGGAACCCAGGTAACAGATGCGGAGATTACAGGAAACGGTACTTATACAGTTAGCGTTACCGGATTGAACGGTGTTTTGAAGAGTGCACCGGAGAATGCGATTCTTCGTATGATCTATGTAACAACAGATATTCCGTTCAAGGCAAAAGATAATCCTGTAACAATTTCTAATTGGAAGTTAAAGCTGGATGGCAGCGAAGTGACTCTTCCGGAAGAGATCTTCTATCCTGATGAGTACATCAGCAAGTGCGATTTGCTCCGTTTTGACCCGATTAATATATATCAGAAGGAAAAAGGTATCTATGCGGATTGCCCGGATATCATGCCTCCGAATGATTCTATCGAGATTACATTTACGGTTTCCGGATTTGATTCAGACAATCCTGATGCAGTAGAGGCTTCTGGTGATGATACGGCAACAAGTGACATGGCAACTTCTGATGCAGCAGCAGGAAATACGACATCATCAAGCTCTTCTGGATCTTCTGTTCCGGTTGTTCCGATCGTGATTGTAGTAATTGTTGTAGTAGTGGTTGTTGTAGTTGTTGTAAAAAAGAAGAATAGTTAAAGGTTTTACGGCGCACCGGAGATTCATACATTGCGGCGGAAAACAGAGCTTTTGGTTGCTGCCACAGTGTTTGGAAGGAGACAGGGTCGCTCCCCTGTCTCCCTTTTTCGCGAGATAAGCAGTACATATTGTTTATGCTGTCAGGGATTATGTTTGAAAGTATATGTATTTTCACACTGATTATTCAGGTATTATTCTATGGCTTTGTGCAGTATAATCAATAAAAGTGAAAACTCCGGATGACGTTCTGATCACTTATCCGATGATTTGGAGAGAGTGAGTAGGAGCGAAATAAAATTAATAGGAGGTTTCTATGAGTGAAGTAAAAGCAGAGAAGAGGACGACAGTCGACTATCTCTATATGGTTCAGAGAGTTCTGACTATATTCTGTGCAGTCGCATTGTTTTTCCCATTCATGAATTCTACCAGAATTTGTGAAAAAATCAGTGATAGTATTTCGCTGTTTACTGCGGCGGTTTCATATTCAACACTGACTAACAATTTGAGCCGTCCGATTCGTATGGGATGGGTTAGTTCATCCTCATTTATGATCCTGTACATTGGTGCCATTGTGGCAGTTATCGGAGTTGGATTCCTGATTGCCGGCGGATGTATGTCCCTGGGCAATATGAAGATGAAGAGAGCCGGTGTTTTGTGGAGTATGCTGGGCGGCGTTGTTTCTATCGCAGGATTTGCTGTTAATATTGTATCTTACAATATGCTTGCCGGCGGCGCTAAGGCAGACAGAGTTACGCCGATATTTCCGAAGGCTGCATTGTATTATGCGATAGCAGCAGGTGCAATCCTGGTGGTCAGTATCGTGATATTTATGGTGCTTCCGAAGGCTCAGGCGGGCGAACAGATGGACATGGAATCAAAATATAAGTTGTTCCTGATGTTTCTTCCGTTCGGTGCGCTGGCTTTTGTATTCTGCTATCTGCCTCTCTGGGGTTGGAGATATGCATTTTTTGATTATACTTCCGGCGGAACTTTGAGCATGGACAATTTTGTTGGATTTAAATGGTTTACTTACTTATTTAAGAATGCGGCGACTCGAAGCGATCTTGTCCGGGTAATCCGTAATACGATGGCGATGAGTGCATTAGGATTGATTACACAGTGGATTCCTATGGCGTTTGCTATTTTCCTCTGTGAAATCAAGAATATGAAGTATCGTCGTTTCATTCAGACATTTACCACAGTGCCGAACTTTATCAGCTGGGTACTTGTGTACGCGATTGCGATTGCAATCTTTTCTACAGACGGTTTCGTAAATACTTTTGCACATGCAATTGGGGCGTTAGATCCCAATGTAGATGGTCACAACTACTTGATGGGTGACAGCTTCACCTGGGTGAAAATGTGGGCCTGGGGAACATGGAAAGGTGTTGGCTGGAGCGCTATCATTTACATTTCCGGTATTGCCGGTATCGACCAGTCGCTGTATGAGGCGGCAACAGTGGATGGAGCCGGACGTTTCCAGAAGATGTGGCACATTACCGTTCCCGGATTGCTGCCTACCTTCTTCGTATTGTTGCTGATGGCGGTAGCTGCTGTCCTGAGTAATGGTTTGGATCAGTACCTTGTATTCTGTACTTCACAGAATAAGGCACACATGGAAGTGCTCGACCTGTATGTTTACAACCTGGGTCTTGGCAGCGGCGGAAGTATTCCGCTTTCAACCGTGGTCGGTATGTTTAAATCAATTATCAGTGTAGTCTTGCTGTTCGGAGCGAATGCGGCATCAAAGGCACTCCGTGGCGAGAGTATTGTATAATTTAAGAAGGAGGTGAACGAAAATGGCAAAGACAGCACAGGAAAAATTAGATGCTAAGAGAGAAAGAGAATACGAAAAGAAGCATAAGCATATGTATAAGCTTACGACGGGAGATATTGTATTTAGTGTTATCAACTATACGATATTTACAGTATTTACCCTGACTTGTATGTTCCCGTTCTATTATTTGTTTATCAATACAATTTCAGATAATGAATTGGTACGAACGGGCCAGATCAACTTTTTGCCGAGAGGAATCAATATTCAGAACTATATGGCACTTCTGAATGTAAACGATTTGGGATATGCCTTTTTGGTATCTGTTTCCAGAACGATTCTTGGTACGGCAGTCATGGTACTTGCGACAGCTTTTGTGGGTTATCTGGTGACAAAGCAGGAGATGTGGCACAGGAGTTTCTGGTATCGTTCCCTGATGATTACGATGTACTTCAATGCCGGTTTGATTGCTACGTACCTGAACCTGGTTATGCTGGGTCTGACAAACCAGTATCTGGTGTATATTATTCCGGGTATTGTGGCTCCGTATAATATTATTCTGACAAAGACATATATTGAGTCAATACCGGGTGAGTTGGAGGAGAGTGCATTTATTGACGGGGCATCATATATGCAGGTATTCCGAAATATTATCTGGCCTTTGAGTAAGCCGATTCTGGCTACGATCGCGATCTTCGGTGCGGTAGGTCATTGGAACTCCTTCCAGGATTCTTTGATTTACATGACGAACGAGCCGAAGCTGTATACATTACAGCATAGATTGTACATTTATCTGAATCAGGCATCCAACCTTGCCGATTTGATGAATACGTCAGACACGGGAACAGCAAGGTCTGCGATGGAGAGCGCACTGAATAGTAAGGTAATTAAGTATACGATCTCCATGATTTCCGTAATACCTATTTTGGTTGTTTATCCGTTCATGAACAGGTATTTTGAAAAAGGTATTATGCTGGGCGCTGTGAAGGGTTGATTTTAGCATTCACAAAATGAAGAATTGTTCCGGAGGCGCGAAAGCGCTTCCGGTATTTCCTTAAAGAGTAATACATACTTGATTGGAGGATCGAATTGGATATTTTCAGTATTGACAGTCCGCTGTATAAATTTATGCTTCATTTAAAGGATGTATTCCTTATTAATATGATGTGGCTGCTCTGCAGTATTCCGATTGTGACAATGGGGGCGGCGACAGTAGCAGCATATACCATTACCCTAAAAATGGTAAATGATGAAGAGGGGTATATTATCCGGCCTTTTTGGAGAGAGTTTAAGGCAAATATAAAAAAGGGAAGCATTCTGGGCGTTATTGTGCTCGTGGCAAGTTATGCGATATATCTTGACTTTCAGATGTTTCATGTGGCCGAGAAGCATAATACCATGTTTTTGGTCATAGGAGTCGTAGCTATTTTTTTACTGTTTATGCATGGGATATTTGCATTCCCGCTGATGGCCAGATACGAAAATACGGTGATACAGACGATGCGGAATTCCTATTCGATCGCTGCAAAGTTCCTGGGGAGGACGGCTTTCCTGGCGCTCCTTCTGCTGCTGGAACTTGCAATTATCTTTTGGAATTATACGACAATGTTTGCCGGCCTCCTTCTGGGGCCTGCCTGCATAATCTTGACGATTAGCGGATTTGCCGGACAGTTTTTCTCACTGGTAGAGCAGGAGAATGATGAGATAGAAAGCGATGAAGTCTCTGCGGAGGAGGATGAGTTTTAGCGGTTATGCTCCGGAGAGTCGGTTTAGAATATTTTGTTTAGCGCATTCAGGGTAAGAGGATGCTCTGGGTGGTTAATATATTAAAAGAAACACGTTAATAAGCAATGGAAAGAATGGAGGATGATTATGAGGAAAGGATTTAGTAAAAAGATGCTCTCCCTGCTGTTAGCCGGCAGCATGGTGGTCGGAGCGTCATCTGTCATGACTGCCTGCGGCCCTGGCGGCCAGAAACAGGGGGATGGGCCGATTACGCTGACAGTTTATAATCAGCTGGCAAATACTTCTGGTATGCAGACAGGTTGGGCGGCAGATGTTATTAAGGAAAAGTTCAATGCAGAGTTAAATATCATTCCGGATTCGGAGGGTATTTTCCAGACAAAGATGGGTGATAAGAACCTTGGTGATATCGTTATCTTTGGTGGTAAGATGGATCAGTACAGCTCTGCAATAAAGGCTGGCCTGTTGTATGACCTGGAGCAGGATGATCTGATTCAGACGGAGGGATCTTATATTTATGAGAATATGCCGGATGCAATCAGGACAAATAAGGAGTTGACAGCAACTCTGACAGGCGACGAAAATAATCAGACATTGTATGGCTGGGGTGATGGAGTGGCAACTTCCAGTGAGAGCCATCAGCAGTTTATCTACACATGGGATACTCGTTGGGATCTGTATAAGGAGATGGGTTATCCGGAAGTAAAGAATATGTCTGATATGGCTGATCTTTTGAAGAAGATGCAGCAGATGGATCCGAAGGATGACTCCGGTAGCAAGACATATGCTGTATCCCTGTGGCCGGATTGGGATGATAACATGGTAATGTATGTTAAGTCTACGGCTACTGCATATTATGGTTATGATGAGATGAATATCGGTCTCTATGATCCGAAGACAGGTATCTGGTATGATGCTCTGCAGGATAACGGACCGTACCTCGAGATGCTGAAGTGGTACAATAATCTGTATCGTGAGGGACTGGTTGATCCGGACTCTATGACACAGACATATGATCAGATGGCAGAGAAGGTTCAGAACGGTGGTGTATTGTTCTCAATCTTTAACTATTCCGGTCAGCTGGCATTTAATACAGATAAGCATATGAAGAAGGGTGAATACATGTATTGTATGAAGCCGAAGGATGCGTCTCCGATCGTTTATGGTATGAGCACACTGGGAAGCAATTATATTACAACGATTGGTGCAAGCTGTGAGTATCCGGAAGTTGCTATGGAGATCCTGAATTACTTCTGTACTCCGGAGGGACGTATGACATATCTCTATGGACCGAAGGATGAGTGCTGGTATTATGATGATAATGGATACTGTGCGCTGACAGAGTTGGGCGAGTCCTGCAAGAAGGATCTGAAGACGAAGATGGAGAGCCATAAGGGTACTTTCCAGGATGGACAGCTTCAGATGGCAGTTTCTACATGGTCTGTCGATGCTGACAACCCGGATTCTAACGGAGATACTTATAACTATGATAACTGGCATAATAACCAGGTAGAGCCTAAGTACAAGATCCAGAAGGATTGGGTGAAGAAGACAGGATGTAAGAACCTGAATGATTACATGGAGCAGGGCAACTTCACGGTGGCACCGGGAACGAGCTTCTCCGCAAGCACGAAGGAAGATGCTTTTGCTACAGTATATAAGCAGGTTACTGACTCTATCAAGAATAATTCTTGGAATGCACTTTATGCGAAGAATGATGCGCAGTTTAATGCCGCTGTTAACAAGATGAAGAAGGAAACAGCAGGCTATGGCTATCAGGAGTGCGTAGATTGGTGTTTGAAAGAGGCTGAGAGACGTAAGGGTCTGGAGGATGCTCTTGCAAAATAATGCGGATCGTGGATTCGTTTGGAGGCCGCCTGGTACATGTGCCAGGCGGTCTGTTTTACCTAATAGGAAATATTATTTATGTAACAGGAGATAATCGTGAGTTCGAGACCTTCCTCACGTAAAACAAAACTAAAGGAGAGAACATTGAAACAGAATAAGATTTTTTTGATGACTCAGGCGGCAATGATCGCTGCAATTTATGTGGTACTGACATATTTTATTAATGCATTTAATTTGGCATCGGGAGCGATTCAGATACGCATTTCTGAAGCGCTCACCGTGCTTCCCTTTTTTACGCCGGCAGCTGTGCCGGGACTCTTTATCGGATGCCTGTTGAGCAATCTGCTGACGGGCTGTATGCTGCCGGATATTATTTTTGGAAGCCTGGCGACACTTGTAGGAGCACTGGGCAGTTATGCTCTGCGGGAACACAGATTTTTGGTTACATTGCCGCCGGTGCTGGCAAATATGGTTATTATTCCCTTTGTACTGCGTTATGCATATGGAATCCGGTTTGTGTTCCATGGGATTGATTTGTCAATTCCCTTTTCGATGCTGACAGTGGGTATTGGAGAAGTGATTTCCTGCTGTGTGCTTGGCAGTATATTGATTCGTGTATTGACGCCGTATCGATATGTTATTTTTCGGACGGATAGGATGGAAGTTTGATCTCTAATGAGGTTTGCATTTAAGTTTGCGGTGTAGCAGGAATGGAGGTTAGTATGAGAAAAAACCATATTAAAAGACTGATGTCATTAGTTCTGGCCTGTAGTTTGGTGATTGGTACAGCTTCTATCATGACTGCCTGCGGTTCGGATAATGGGAATCAAGAGGAGAAGACGACGGCAGGGAGCGATGAAAATGTAGAGGATCGTGATGAGGCGCCAGAGAAGAATGATGAATTAGTTACGTTGAAGCTGTGCAACGGTTTGTCCAGTTACTCCGGTTTACAGATGGGGTGGATGGCAGATATTCTTCGAGAAAAGTTCCATGCACAGATTGAGATTGATCCACTGGGTTGGAATGATCCGGCTTCCGCTGACATTGTTATATTAGGTGATGCGGATGAGTATGCTTCTGCTGTCAAAAAGGGACTGCTATGTGATTTGGAAAAAGATAATCTGATTCAGGAAAAGGGAACGTATATTTATGAAAATATGCCGGATGCGCTTAATGCAAACAGAGAGTTGACAGCATCCATTACGGGTGATCAGAAGAATAAAACACTTTATGGCTGGGGAAGTAATGTGGCCACATCAAATCAGGATCATTCAGGATTTTTTTATTCATGGGATATCCGCTGGGATCTGTATCGGGAGCTTGGATATCCAGGGATAAAAAATCTGCAGGATCTGGCTGTCGTGCTGAAGAAGATGCAGCAGATAGATCCGACAGATGATTCCGGGAATAAGACATATGCTGTATCCCTGTGGCCGGATTGGGATGAAGATCTGGTGGCGAACGTGGCATCTACAGCGACGGCATACTATGGATACGACAAAATGAATATTGGTCTGTATGATTCAAAGACGGGGGAATATTATGATGCGTTGATGGATAACGGCCCATATCTGGAAATACTCCAATGGTATAATGAGCTGTACCGTGACGGACTTCTTGATCCGGATTCCAGAGAGCAGGAATATGACCAGATGGCAGAAAAGGCCAAGAAGGGCAGTGTATTGTTTTCGGTGTATAATTATGCGGGACAGCTGCAATTTAATTCCAGGAAACATTTAAAAAAGGGCGAATATATGTATTCTATGAAGCCGGAACAGGCTGTTCCTGCCGTATATGGTCTGAGTACGCAGGGAGATTCGATGATTACTGCGATCAGTGCCAGTTCCAAGCATCAGGAGTTGTGCATGGAGATCCTGAATTGGATCTGTACGCCGGAGGGGACTATGACATCTCATTACGGCCCAAAAGGTGTGTGTTGGGATTATGATGATGAGGGTCATTGTTGTCTGACGGAGTTGGGGCAGAAATGTCAGAATGATCCTAATACACAGATGGATGACGGCTATGAAGGCACCTACCAGGATGGTGTGTCTCAGATCGCATCGAGCTGGTCGGTGGATGCAGAGAATCCGGATTCCAACGGTGACAGTTACCGTTATGATGACTGGTATAATACTCAGGAGGAACCGAAATACGAGATTCAGAAGGATTGGGTGGAGCAGACAAAATGCAGAGATATGAAGGCATATATGGAGCAGAGTGATTTTACGGTGATTCCGGGCATTGATTTCACGGAATCGCAAAAGAAAAAAGAGTTTAAGAACAGATATCGAAAGATTACAGCTTCGATTATAAGCAATTCATGGGATGCTATTTATGCAAAGGATGATGCACAGTTTAACGCAGCGGTTGCTAAGATGAAGGAAGAGACGGCAGACTATGGCTATCAGGATTGTGTGAAATGGTGTCTGAAAGAAGCGAAAAGACGTAAGAAACTGGAGGGAGCTTCATAAAAAGAAGAGTCTTTCTCTGACAGCATGTGATGCTGTCGGGAAAGACTCTTCTTTTTATCTAATAGGAAATTATTTTACTATTCCACGGAGGCCTTCTCCATAATCTGGCTGACAGTATCGAGGATCATCTGTGAGGTATAGGGGGAATCGTCGGAAAGCACGACCTCCTCCGGTGATACGTTCTGAGCCAGCTGGTCGGAGATTTGCTTAACTGCAGGCTTGATCAGGGGATACATGGTTTCTACGGAATCTTCGAGATTGACGAGTTCCACGGATTTTACGTGGTCACTGTCCATCGATACCCGAAGATTGATAACGGAATCTCCCAATGAAAGCTCCGTGTTGTATACGCCTGCTTTATATGTAGCGGTGTCACTTACAGCAGAGGACTTGACAGCAGTGCTGGAGGTTTCCTTTGCTTTGCCCGGCCAGAACATGAAAAAGAGTAATATCAGCAGCAGAATTCCCAGTCCTACAAATATAGCAGTATATATAATTTCCTTTAGCTGAAAAATGACGATTCTTGTGCGTGACATATAAAACCTCCTGATAGATAGGATTTACGGTTAATAATAGTATATTCCCGTGGGGGAGAATGTATGACATATCTTGGGAAATCTTTTGGGATATGGTACAATGTTTGCAAAGGCAAAACGAGACACGCATCTGCAATGTCGAAAGAAGGGAATTTGAGATGGCGGTACATTTTATCTTGGGTGGTTCGGGCAGAGGAAAATCGTATTATGTGAACCATATGATTTCGGAGATGGCAGAGAGGGAGCCGGAACGAAGCTTTATTATGCTGGTGCCGGAGCAATTTACGATGCAGACGCAACGGGAAATGGTGGCACTGAGTCCGCGAAAAGGGATTATGAATATAGAGGTACAGAGCTTTGTGCGGCTGGCCTACCGCGTTTTTGCGGAGGTTGGGGCAGGAAGCCTGCCAGTGCTGGATGATATGGGAAAGACGATGATTCTTCGCAAGGTCCTGACAGACCGGGAGAAGAGTCTTACATATTTTGGTAAAAACGTGCACAAGAAGGGCTATGTGGCGGAGCTGAAATCTTTTTTGTCGGAATTACTGCAGTATGGAATCAGTCACGAGAAGTTGCAGGAAATGACGGAGACGGCAGAGAAGAGGCCCGCGCTGGCGCGGAAACTTGCGGATATGCAGATTGCGTATCAGGGTTTTACAGAGTATTTGGAAGATCATTATATCACGTCAGAGGAGGTACTCGGCGTTTTGCGTGATGTGGTGGCTGAGTCGGAGCTGCTGCGCGGGGCGGTGATTTGCATGGATGGTTTTACCGGATTTACACCGGTACAGTACCAGCTGATTGAGCAATTGATGATCTGCTGTCAGGACATGTATGTGACGGTGACAATCGGGGAGGGAGAGGAACTGTTGCGCGTGGGGCCGAAGCATCGGTTATTTTATATGAGCCGCAAGACGATGGCAAAGCTGCGTGAGCTGGCGAGGAGGAATCAGATTGAGGTGTGTCCCGAAATCAGGACAGGTCAGAATACGTCAGAGACGCGTTTTGCGCAGGCACCGGGGATTGAATATCTGGAGCGGCAGCTTTTCCGCTATCCGGTGAAGCCCTGTTTGGAGGAGCCAAAGGATATTTCGATTCATGTTCTGGAGCAGCCGGAGCGGGAGGTATCCTTCGTGGTGGAACAGATTATGGAGCTTTGCCGCAGAGGGAGCCGCTACCGTGATATTGCCGTGGTGACTGGAGATATGGAGATCTATGGCGTGCTGGCATCGGAGGCGTTCGAGAAGGCAGGGCTGCCATGCTTTATTGATCAGAAGAAGAGCATTCTGGTACATCCCTTTGTGACGATGATTTCTGCATTGATGGATGTTGTGATTCAGGATTTTGCATATGAACCGGTGATCCGCTATCTGCGGGGGAGGTATGCGCCGCTGTCCCGGGAGGATGTGGATTTGCTGGATAATTTTCTGTTGGCATCAGGTATTCGCGGCCGGAAGAAATGGCAGGAGGATTGGGACTGCAGTTATTATTTTTATACCAGGGATGAGGAGAAGGGAGCGTGGCTGAACCGGAGGCTGAATGCGATCCGTGAGGCAGTGTGGGAACACCTGGGGGGATTTGTGGAATTTTGCCGCGGCGGCAGGAGTGCAGGCAATAGATCGCAAATCATAACAGAGACTGCTGTCGGATCGAGAGAGAGAACGAACGTGGAAGGATTTTCACGTGCTCTGGCTGTCTTTCTGGAGGAACATGGTTTTTATGAGAAGATTTGTGCGGATGTGGAGCGTTTCCGGCAGGAAGGGGAACTGGAAAAAGCGAGGGAATACGAGCAGATTTACGGTATGGTGATTAATGTGCTTGATCGTCTGGTGGAGCTGCTGGGGCAGGAGGAGATGTCGGTATCGGAGTACCGGGAACTGCTTGATACGGGGCTTAGTGAGGCAAGAGTGGGTTTGATCCCGCCGGGTGTTGATCAGATTCTGGTGGGCGATATCACGAGAACGAGACTGGATCATGTGGATTATCTATTCTTTCTGGGCGTGAATGACTGCAATATTCCCAAGGGCAGCGGCAGGGGCGGCTTCCTGTCTGCCGCGGAGAGGAGCTATCTGGAGCAGGAGGAGTATGAACTGGCGCCTACGGACAGGGAGGCAGTTTTTACGGAACAGTTTTATCTGTATCTGAATCTGACGAAGCCGCAGAGGCATCTATATATTTGCTTCTGTGAGACAGGAAATGACGGGAAGGCGCAAAATCCTGCATATCTGGTGGAGAGGGTGCAGAGGATCTTTCCGAAGCTTGATATCACGGTGGAGCAGCAGTGCAGGGATTACAGTCATATTCTGGGAGATGATGAGGGCTTCCGTTATCTCATCCGGGGATTGAGGAATGAGAGTCTGGCGGATGATGTCTGGCGGGAGATTTATCGGTATTATCAGGAGGAGCCGGAGCGGAGAAGCAGGCTGGAGCCGGTGCTGGAGGCGGTATTTTACCGCGAGGGGAGGAGCCGGATCACGAAGAAGGCGGCAATGGCACTGTATCAGTCTGTCCTGCGGGGAAGTGCGTCGCAGCTGGAGAGATATGCGTCGTGTGCGTATGGGTATTTTTTGCAATATGGTCTGCGGCTCGCGGAGAGAACTGAGCATGGAGTGGAATTTTTTGATATCGGAAACATTGTACATGAAGCGCTGGAGCTGTATACGAAGCATCTTCTGGAGGAGGGAAAGAGATGGCAGGAGATTGACGAGAATGTGCAGAGAGAATGGGCGGACCGCTGCCTGGAGGAAGTGACGGCGCATTATAAGAATGGACTGTTGTATGATAATCATCGTGATACCTGGCTGATTCAACGTCTGCGGAGGATTCTGTACCGCACGGTTTGGGCGGTGACGCGTCAGATGGAGCAGGGGGAATTTGAGACGGTGGAGAGCGAGCTGGCATTTGCGCAGGTACAGGGACCGCTGAAGCTGGTGGGCAGAGTGGACCGGGTGGACGAGATGGAGACGGAGGACGCCGATTATGTGTCGGTGATTGATTATAAGACGGGAAAAAAGGATATTTCGCTATCCGATCTGTATTATGGATTACAGATGCAGCTTGTGATTTATTTGCAGGCGGCTGTGGAACAGCGGGAACGGAAGGGGCGGCTGGTGGTTCCGGCTGGCATCTTTTATTACAATATTGAGGATCCTATGCTGACCGGGGATGCAGGAGAGGAACGGGAGAAGGCAATCCTGTCGGAGCTTCGCCTGCGTGGGTTGATTAATGAGGATGATCCGGTACTGCCGTCAGTGGACAGCAGCTTTCAGTCGGAGAAGGGGGAGCTTCCCCCGTCGCAGGCATCGCTTGTCGCACCATTTGAGACAGATAAGAATGGGATGCTGAAAAAGAAGTCTGCCGCTGTGACGACGGAAGATTTTCATTTGATGATGGGGTATTGTAAGGATCGGTTGCTTCAGATGGGCAGGGAGATTCTGGATGGATGTATCGATATTAATCCCTATCGGAGGATGGATGCTTCGGGAGAGACATCTTGTGTGTATTGTCCGTATCATGGGGTGTGCCGGTTTGATGCGCGACTGGCGGGGCAGAGTTATCGTAACTTGAAAAAGCTCAGCGACGATGATGTGATGGACAGAATCAGTTGCCAGCAAAGCGAAGCAGGGCAACTACAGTAGACATAAATGTAAATAAATTACCATAGACTTTTTTCGACAGGGAAGGTATAATTAGGATATTAGTAATATTCCGCTTTTCGATCGTATACATATCATAAGATTATTTCCGTAAAGCCGAATATTGATTTATCGTAAATACACAATTCTTTTTGAAAAGGAGACCGAAATGGGATTAATTAAAGCAATTTCAGGTGCAATCCGCGGGACTGCCGCTGATCAGTGGAAAGAGTATTTTTACTGCGATTCATTAGAAAATGATGTTTTAGTGGTGAAAGGACGAAGAAGAAACAACAGTAAATTTGGCACCAGCAACAAAGGCAATGACAATTTGATCAGTAACGGATCTGTAGTTGCTGTGAATGAAGGTCAGTGCATGATTATTGTGGATCAGGGTAAAGTGGTAGAGTTCTGTGCAGAGGCGGGTGAATTTCTATATGACACCTCCTCCGAACCAAGTCTGCTCTGTGGTAATTTAGGAGAAAACATCGGCAAGACATTCGCTACCATCGGCAAGCGATTTACTTTTGGTGGTGATACGGGAAAGGATCAAAGAGTATATTTCTTTAATACCAAGGAAATCATGGGCAATCGATATGGTACCGCCAATCCTGTCCCATTTCGTGTAGTAGACACAAATATTGGTTTGGATACCGATATTTCTGTTCGCTGTAATGGTGAATATTCTTACCAGATTTTTGATCCGATTCTCTTTTATACCCATGTCTGCGGTAATGTAACAGAGGAATATACCAAAGACAAACTGGAAAGCCAGTTGAAGTCCGAATTAATGACGGCTCTCCAGCCGGCATTTGCACAGATTTCCGCTATGGGAATTCGTTACAGTGCCGTTCCTGCCCATACCATGGAGGTTGCGGACGCACTGAATAAAATATTATCTGAGAAATGGAGCGAGTTAAGAGGAATTCGGATCGTCTCTTTCGGTGTAAACACCATCAAGGCTTCGGAAGAAGACGAACAGATGATTAAGGATCTGCAGAAAACAGCAGTTTTGCGCAATCCGAATATGGCCGCTGCCACTTTAGTAGGCGCACAGGCAGAGGCAATGAAATCGGCTGCTTCTAATACATCAACCGGACCTATGATGGCATTTGCCGGTATGAACATGGCAAATCAGGCAGGCGGCATGGATGCTAATTCTCTGTTCGCTATGGGACAGCAGCCCAATAATACCCCTCCTGTAAACCCGGCTCCGACTGCTGGCGGCGCAGCTTCTCCGGCTGGCGGCACAGCTCCGGAAGCTTCTTCCGACTCATGGACCTGTTCCTGCGGCAAGGTGAACACCGGGAAGTTCTGTGTGGAATGTGGAGCCCAGAAGCCAGCTGCCCAAGTCGGCTGGACCTGTTCCTGTGGCGCTGTCAACCTGGGGAAATTCTGTCCGGAATGTGGAGCAAAAAAACCGGCAGATGCACCTTTATATCGATGTGATAAATGCGGCTGGCAGCCAGAAGATCCACATCATCCGCCAAAATTCTGTCCGGAATGCGGAGACGTTTTTGATGAGAATGATATACAATAAATGGTACACCTGTCCATTGCCTGAATCATGATGTAATGATAAGCAGGTCGAGCATGCTTGCATGTGAGACTGCAACAAGATCAGGAAGCGGAGCTTCCTGATATAATTTCAGGCTTTTACCTGAGATAAGAAGGAGAAATGAAATGGACGAAATGAACAATATGAATATTGTTGACACAAAAGAAGAGACAGACAAGAAGTGTCCGCAGTGCGGCGGGGTGATGGACTTTGATCCTGGCACCGGCAATTTGAAGTGTCCCTACTGTGATTATGAAGAGGCCATTAAGGTTGAGAAGAAAGCGCCAAAGAAAGCAGCCGAACTGGATTTTTTGGCTGCCGAACATACTGCCAACCATGACTGGGGCGCAGAGACGAAAACCATTCTTTGTAAGGCATGCGGTGCGGAATCTATTTATGATGCGTTACAGACTTCGGCCGTCTGTCCGTTCTGCGGTTCCAATCAGGTCATGGAGCAAAACGACAAGGACACTATAGCGCCGGGAGGCGTTGTGCCATTTCGCATCAGCGATGACCAGGCTTCCCAGTTATTTCGCCAGTGGATCAAACGAAAATGGTTCTGTCCAAAGCTTGCCAAAGAAAGTGCAAAACCGAAACGCTTTAATGGAATCTATTTGCAATACTGGACTTTTGATGCAGATACGTATTCTTCTTATCGTGGAGAGTATGGAATTGACCATGTCAAAAAAGGCCGTGACGGAAAATCTCACACGGAAACCCATTGGCATAAAACGTCTGGCGTGTATAAGGAATTCATTAACGATGAACTGGTGCTTGCCTCTACAAATCATGACATGTCTATGCTTCGTAAACTGGAGCCATTTGACACAGAAAATAATAAGTCATATAAACCGGAATATATCGCAGGTTTCGTTGCAGAACGATATTCGATCGGTTTAAAAGGTGCCTGGGACATAGCCAAGAAATCGATAAAAGACAAATTAAAACAACAGATTTCCGGTAAAATTAAGAGGGAACATCGCGCTGACCATGTGCGCCAGTTGAACCTGGATACAGATTATCGCAACATTACATACAAATACTTGCTGCTTCCTATCTGGGTATCTAATTTTAAATACAATGACAAAGTTTATCAATTCATGGTAAACGGACAAACCGGGAAGGTTGCAGGAAAAATACCTCTTTCCATACCAAAAATCATTATCACTGCCGTAGGAATTATTGCTTTGATTTTGATCCTGTATTATCTG
>CAYYGS010000002.1:0-768 GCA_964471335.1 uncultured Jutongia sp. | reverse complement strand
ATTTTTAACTAACAGGGAGGCACTATGAAATATATACCAATTATAATTATTTTAATATTGGTTCTGGCAATTATTATTGCTATTTGGTGTGGAATTGTTTATATTCGAAACAAGGTGCGGGAAACTTCCCGCACCTTGTTCGGCACATCTGATATCACGCAGGCGGCAAAGCAGATGAAACAAGAATATTCTACTACACCGAAATCCGTTTCTGCCATGACCAGCCTGCTTTTGCCAAAAATCGTCTCCGACTTTCCGGATTTTGAATATGACGAGATGAAGGACCGCACGGAAAATGTCCTGACAAGTTATTTAAGGGCGATAGACGGACGCAATCCCTCCCTCTTGCAGGACGGTAATACGGAATTAAAAAACCAGTTAGAAAACCATATTCAAATGCTCTCTGCCCGAAATGTGCAGGAACAT
The DNA here is from genome assembly GCA_964471335.1 of uncultured Jutongia sp. Taxonomy (GTDB): domain Bacteria; phylum Bacillota; class Clostridia; order Lachnospirales; family Lachnospiraceae; genus Jutongia. The sequence continues at coordinate 342 of CAYYGS010000002.1, read as the reverse complement.
TTTGACCGAATCCGAATACACCGGACGGAAATCAGCAGCTACCGAAAATCAGAGGGCAGATGTATCATTACGTTCCAGTCTGCCTTAGAGTGTTATCATTATTCCACGGATATTTCAAATCCATCTAACATACTGGAAGGTTCCAGAGAATATAAATATCAGACCAAATACAATGTTGATTTGATCTATATTCAGGACCGCAATCTGGTAGAAAATGAACTGGATCACGCATTGGGGATCAATTGTCCGAATTGTGGAGCCCCGCTTTCCTCTCTGGGCGCCAAAAAATGTGAATATTGCGATACTCCGATTATTGAAATCAATATTCATGCCTGGTCCTTT
>CAYYGS010000001.1:0-31962 GCA_964471335.1 uncultured Jutongia sp. | reverse complement strand
ATCGGGCTGGAAGGGGTGATCGGATAGATACCTGCTACCTCTGTGTAGGCATATGCTACATGAGCTGCTGCGGTATTACCATCCATTGATTGTTTAGCTCTAGCCATTTGTATAGAATCCTCCTTATTTTTGTTCTGTCCATATTTTATCACTTCAAATTTCAATTGTAAAGAATGGTCTGTCCTTTTTTGTCGCAAATTACGGAACTTCACAAAATTTTTCTTTTTCTGCCAAAATCCCGGCTTTATTTTGTCTGTCCGACCTATCATCTACCCGGTTAATCTGTCTGTTTAGAAGAAAGCGCTTCCAAAAGAAGACGCCATGTGCGTTCCACCGATGCCACATCAAGTTTCTCATTCGGCGTGTGTACATCATGGATATTCGGCCCCAGGGAAATACAGTCCATATCCGGCAGCTTGCCGACAAAAAGCCCGCACTCCACTCCGGCATGAATCCCCTCGCATACCGGTTCCTTGCCATACAGCTTCCGATATTTCTCTATAAACAGATCGCGCAGGCCGGATTCCCTCTTATATTCCCAGCCGGGATACTCCCCGCTGATCTCGCAGCTTCCGCCCATCTGTTCCACCATAGCTACTGCCCTGTCCGTCAGAAATCTCTTGGCAGAATCACGGGAACTGCGCACCGCATATTTTAACTGCATCTGTGCGCCTTCCTCCTTGCAGTCAAGACGCATCACACCCATATTCAGAGAGGTTTCTACCATTCCCTCCACATCACCGCTCATGGCCTGTACACCAGATGGCATATTAATCAGCGCATGTACCGCTTTTTCCGTCGCCTGACTGGTCAGGCAGACAACTCCTTCTGCCGTCTCCAGCTGTTTCAGAGATATGGTAATTCCCTCCTCTTTACCGGCATATTCACGGCCGATCTCATTCTCCGCTTCCTTTAACAGCTTCTCTGCCACATTCACATCCTGCACAAGCAGGCGTCCCTGTGCCGCTCTTGGAATCGCATTGTCCTTACTGCCACCCTCCAGAGAAACGATGCGCCAGTCTGCCTTTTTCTGCAGTGCAAAGAGAGCTCTTCCCAGCCCCTCATTTGCATTGAGACGCCCCTTATTAATCTCTGTCCCCGAATGACCGCCCTGACAGCCGTCTAACCTGATCTCACAGAGAATTCCGTCCCTTTTCTCACACTCCAGCGGAATATCACAGCACAGGGCGAGTCCTCCCGCGCAGCTTGTCAGGAAAATCCCTTCCTCCTCAGAGTCAAGATTGATCAGCCTGCGTCCAACCAGTTCTGATAAATCGATCCCTACCGCTCCCAGCAGACCGATCTCCTCATCAACTGTCACCACCAGCTCCAGCTCCGGATGCGGGATATCCTCTGCATCCAGAATAGCCATGCCGTACGCCACTGCGATCCCATCGTCGCCGCCGAGCGTCGTCCCATCCGCCCAGATCATCGTGCCATCCGTCTGCAATTTCAGGCCGTCGTGTTCAAAATCAATTTGACAGTCCTCTGTCTTCTCGCATACCATGTCCAAATGTCCCTGCAGCACAACCGCAGGCTCCTTTTCATAACCCGGCGTCGCCGGCTTACGGATAATGACATTTCCCATCTCATCCTGCTTGACCCACAGATCTCTCTCCTTTGCAAAGCGCACACAATAATCGCTGATTGCCCGCATATTACCAGAGCCATGCGGAATACCGGCAAGTTCCTCAAAAAAATAAAATACCTTTTCCGGCTGTAAACCTTCTAATACTCTCATATTTTTAATCCACCTTTCCACAAAAATAGTAGCATATTTCCCTTTTTTTGTCTATGCTGTGTCTCCGTAATCCAGCGTAATCTTTAAAAAAATCTGCCTCACGCAAATCGTCAAAATTCCTCTGTTTATTTTTCATATCCGGTGCATACTTTTTCTCCGAATATCCATACTATTATCAATGCCACACGATCGGCATACCAAAAAAAGGCAAAAGCAGTGCCAGAAACGGAGGACATTATGATTCAATTATCAGAAAAAGAGTTATCTTATCTCAACGACTCCCTGCACGAGGAGGAACTTTTAGTCAAAAAGTATCAGATGCTTGCAAATCAGACGCAGGACAGTGAGATGAAAGAGAAATTGGAACAGGTATCAAGACGCCATCAGGGTCATTTCGATGAATTGTATTCTCTGCTTGGTTAGCCTGCGGCATAACAAACAAAGTTTGTATTCAAGTTTGCAGGGCTATGGCAGGAACGAGGATTTTCATGAAACAGTAAAAACAACACAGAATGGAGGAGATTATGGCACAAACATTTACGGAAAAAGAGATCCTTGGAGATGCTCTTTCTACAGCAAAGGCATCCACCAATTTATACAACACATTTTCAAACGAGTGCGCACACGAGAATGTACGCAACTGCGCACTTCATATTCTGGCTGAGGAACATGATATTCAGGACGACATCTTTCATATGATGTCCTCCAAGGGTTATTATCCCACTCCGGCAGCAGAGAGTAAAAAGGTTGATCAGACAAAAACAAAGTTTGCACCCAGCTGTCGATAATGCCGCATAAAAGCAGCGTTTTCGTATTAGATATTAAGGATACCTCCTTACAAAATAAACTACCATCTGCATACCGCAGATGGTAGTTTATTTTAACATTTTCAATCTCACTTATAATAGATGTAACGGTTCACCTGCAGCGCTCTCATAAACTGAACGAGACGTTCCACGACAGGCTCTGCCTCCTCACCAAACTGACTCTTCATCTTCTGTGAAATGGCATATATGTCCGTTGCACCATCAATCTGCCGCCATACAAAGCTCCCATACTCATCCAGCTTAATATAACTCACCTTTGGCCTTCTGAAAAAGAGCTGTGCCACACGGTTAAAAAATCCCCGGTTGGGAACCGCCAATTCTACTCGTTCCCCCTCTTTTACCTCCCATGTAATTCTGGGATTCTGTACCGGAATATAATCCATATAATTTTTGTGTTTCTTTGCCATTTCCTATGCTTTCTTTTCCTTCCTCCATGCTGTAAATTTCAGCATCGTCAATGTCAGAAGCCCAAAGAATACCAACCCTACAATATTACTGCTAAGCAGCGTATTATCACTGAAGCTGGCCGGAAGCAGACCGCCGATTATATCACCAACAGATCCCTTGGATCCCTTCCCTGCCGGAATAACCGCAAAGACAGCCAGCAGGATACCAATCATGCCCTCGCCGGCAATAAGGCCTGCACTGTAAAGCACACCGTTGTCCACATCGTCTTTCTTCTTCTTATCATCTACACCCTTTCTCTTCTCCAGCCACAGGCGCAGTAAGCCTCCGACCATCATCGGCGTAGACAGATGAATTGGCAGATATAATCCAATCGCAAACGGCAGCACCGGAATTCCCAGCACCTCTACCATGACCGCAATAAATACACCAACCATCACAAGCGTCCAGGGAAGATTGCCTCCCATAACACCCTCGACCACCATCTTCATCAGCGTAGCCTGTGCCGCCGGCAGCTCTGTGGTGCCATAGCCCCAAGCCGCATTGAGCAAATAGAGAATGCCACCGATCGCAATCGCTGATACTACACATCCGATCAACTCACCGATCTGCTGCTTCTTTGGTGTAGAACCCACAATATATCCTGTCTTCAAATCCTGTGAGGTATCGCCTGAGATTGCAGCGACAATACAGATAATCGTACCTATTGTAATCGCAGAAACCATCCCACTGGCTCCTCCATTGCCCGTTGCCTTTAAGATCAAGGAAGAAATTAAAAGCGTTGCAATCGCCATACCGGATACCGGATTATTACTGCTTCCCACAATACCAACCATACGGGAAGACACAGTTGCAAAAAAGAATCCAAATAATACAATAAGTAACGCTCCTGCCAGAGTCACCGGAATCGTAGGTACCAACCAGATCACAAGAGCAATCACAAGCACGCTGATCAGAACAAACTTCATAGGGAGTTCCTGACTGGTCCTGCTGCTATTGTCTGATTTCTTACCAAATCCCTTCACTGCCTGCGCAAAAGTCTTTATAATCAGAGGCAGCGATTTGATCAGGCTCATAATACCGCCTGCTGCCACGGCGCCTGCACCGATGTATCTCACATAATTGCTCCACAGGGCAAAAGGGCCGCCCTCCTGATAGAGCTGTGCCACCGTCACATCTGCCGGGAAGATCACGATATCCTGTCCAAACAGATAAATCAATGGCATAAGTACAAACCATGCGAGCGTACCACCCGCAAAAAGATAAGAAGAAATCTTCGTACCGCAGATAAATCCTACGCCTGCCAGTGCCGGAAGTACATCCATACCAACACCGGATCCCTTATAAGGCTTAATTACAAAATCAACCTCGCTCGGGAATGCCTTCAGACCGTCTGCAATAAACTTATAGACAGCTGAAATACCCAGACCTGCAAATACCGTTCCTGCCTTAGAACCGCCTTCCTCTCCGGCAATCAGCACCTCTGCACATGCCTGCCCCTCCGGATATGGAAGTGTTCCGTGCTCCTCCACGATCAGCGCCGTCCGAAGCGGAATCATAAAGAGTACGCCCAGCAGACCACCACAGAGCGTGATCAGTGCGATTTCTACCAGATTCGGCATATTGCCAACTCCATCATCTGCCCACATAAACAGTGCCGGCAGAGTGAAAATTGCACCTGCTGCCACAGATTCTCCAGCCGATCCGATCGTCTGTACGATATTGTTTTCCAATATGGAATCTCTCTTCATCAGCACACGGATAATTCCCATCGAAATCACAGCCGCCGGAATAGATGCTGATACCGTCATACCTACACGCAGCCCCAGATAGGCATTCGCCCCGCCAAATAATATAGCCAGCAGCACACCTAGAATCACGGAAACCGGCGTAATCTCCGGCACTACCTTGTCTGCCGGTACATACGGTTTAAATTCTTGTTTCTTTTCCACCAGATAACCTCCTTCAATGCATTTTTTCTATAGCATTATACTATAATTACCATTTCTTTTCAATGCAAAATAAGATGTTTTCCTTATCAGAGATGTTTTATGACAAAAGCCTTGCCTGCTGCAATACCACCTTCCGGTTTTTACGCCAGATCGAAGCAAATTCCCAGATCGGCCCGGGGCATGCTATATGTCCTACCTCCAGCGTGATGCTGGGGATCTTCTGCCCATACATCACATACTCCCGAAGGCAGCCGCGTCCTAACGATGTAGAACCTCGATATCCGGCAGCACTGCGATACCCTGTCGTTTTTCTGGCCGAACGGTACATTTTATATGTCACTCTCCGAAGACTGCCGCCCTTCCTGCTGTCTCCAAATACGATAGACCCCATCGCATGATAATTGACTACACCCTTGAGCTTCTTCTTCTGTTTCAGCTGCTTTACCAGCTTTACAATCGCTCTTGTTTCACTCTCACTGCCACCTTTCGGCCCGGTATATCCCATGCTTCCCCGTTTGCCGGAGGTCTTGAACAGATACGGGAAATTCCGGTTGAGATCGACGCCGCGTGCATTTGCCTTCCAGTATTTTGTACTCCCATGCGCCATTCTGCGAATCCTTCTCCGCAATGCACTGCTCCTGATATTACGTGTACCGGACTGCGAAATTGTCACCCCGTCCGGATTCGCCATCGGAATATAGTGAATACAAATAGTATCCAATGTATTTTTCACACGCGCGCCATCAATGTTCTTCTGATAATTCTGTAAATAATATTCAATTTGATTCATTATGAGCAGAGACGTCATATATTCTCGTGCATGGATGGCCGCTACCACGAGCATGCTCTTTTTTGCATCGGGATTGCCCAGTATTACGTCATATATTTCTCTTCCATCCGCACTTTTTCCGATCACCTTGTAGTCAACCCATTCCGAATAATTCTTTGCCAGCATTTTAATATCAGACTGCATTTCTTCGAACGTATATTTCTGATGATCTGTCGCCACAGCCTTGCAATTCTCAAACAATATGGAAGCACCCTTTCCCTTCCACTCGTTTCCATCTGCCTCCATGACAGGTACCACCTTGTAACGATATGTCTGCTGCCAACTGATTCCTTTGTCAACATAACAGGTCTTTGTGGCACGGGACAGTAAACGATATTTCGACTCTCCTGCCTTCTTTCGATACACAAGATAATAAAGTACCGGCTCTGACTTCTGCCAGCGGAGCCTGACTTTATTCTTCCCCAGAGAACAAAGCGTAATCCCCTTTAGCGGAGACGGCGTCAAATCCTCTATCTGCGGCGGGACAGAAGCGGCCGGGGTCTCCGTTACAGCCGGCGGCGTTGAAATCTGCGGTACAGATGAAACATCCGGAAGATCTGTCACAGCCGGCGGCGTCGAGATCTGTGACGATGACGAAACTTCCGGCACCTCCGTCACAGCCGACGGTGTCGAGATTTGCGGCGATGATGAAACTTCCGGCACCTCCGTCACAGCCGACGGTGTCGAAATCTGCGGCGGTGATGAATTTTCTGTCACAGCCGCCTCTGTTGCGGCCTTTGATGTATCCAGCACATTCACATCACCTGCCGTCCGTGATCCGGCACTCGCACTGATATCCGTTGAACAAAGCAGCGCTGCTGCCATCAACAGTGCTATCTTTTTCCTAAAGCTTTTTTGATATGTTATCTTCATGGTTTCCCACTCCTTTTATCGTCTACGTACACTCAAACTAATAAAGCAAATAAACTTCATTCTTTTCAATCTACCACTTTGATCTTCTGAATAACCGGCTGGTTTTGTGCCTCTACTGTCCCATTATCATCGACCACCGGCGTATCCTCGCAGATCTTGTCTACGATATCCATACCGTCTGTCACCATGCCAAAGGCTGCATATTGTCCATCCAGCCCTGCATTATCCTGGTGCATAATAAAAAACTGGGAGCTGGCACTGTTATAGTCATTGGAACGTGCCATCGAAATCGTCCCACGTACATGAGACAGATTATTTTCTACGGAATTCGCTGCAAATTCCCCCTTGATCGTCTCATCGGAACCACCGGTTCCATTGCCAAGCGGGTCTCCGCCCTGAATCATAAAACCGGATATGATACGATGAAAAGTCAGTCCATCATAAAATCCCTCTTTTGCCAGCTTTACAAAATTCGTCACAGAAATCGGTGCAGTATCCGCATCCAGCTCCACCGAAATCGTCCCATAATCCTTCACCTTGATTTTTACATGATGCTTCCCTGACAACAGATCAGCCGCTTCCCCATCTGAAGCGTCTGCTCCATCTGATGAATTGTCATTCTCCGGCTCAGCCGTCGGGCTGACAGTCTGCTCAGCAGCAGTTGTGGCCTGCCCCTCCTGTGTCTGCTGCCCTGACTGCCCACATCCGGTCACTCCCACCGTCAAAAGCACGGCAGCCATCAAAATAGTACATAATTTTCTCATAAAATCCTATCCTTTCTCTTATTTTATCATAAAAATATAGGGGAATTTTAACACGTTTTCCCCTATTTTTCTATCGAAACACACAAATTTCATATTTCCAATCATTCCCTACCCAACCGAAGACATTCCTTGTATCCTCTAGCCATCTGCCGTTCTCTCCCGTCAGCAGGATCATTCCCGCAGCCGTTCCTCTATAAATCGCACAAACTCCTTCTCCACATCCGGAAGCGGCTTATCATTCTGGAAATAAAAGTCATAGGCATAATTTTCTACTTCATCATCCGAAGCATTTCCCCAGTTTCCTCTCCGCATTTTGTCCCTCTTCACCAACAGCGTAATACAGCGGTGAGACACCTCTCTCTTAAATTTGTCAATCTCTTCCGTCTCACGGATATGAACAAATAAGATCTGCTCTTCCCCCTGCATAAACTCCCGGTATTGCCGGACTAAATATTTCGTCGGCAGATCATTATACTCCACAAAAAGCCGCTTCAAATCAGACAGGAACTTTCTTGATTTTTTCGTCTTATCTCCCTTCCATCCATTTTGCAATGCAATCTCCTTGATTGGTGTGATGGACGAGATATTCCTGACAGAAAAATGCTTTGCTGCCATCTCGCACAGAGTATCCTTGCCCACGCCTCCTCTTCCGTTAATGATAATCACTAATTGCTTCTTTTTTTTATCCATTAAGGTAATCCTTTCTGTCAACATCCCATCATTCTCTTTCGTAGTCATTCGCACAGCATTTATTCCTTCAGGATCTTCTTCTTATAAAATTTTGAATTCTTTCCAAATTCCTCGTTAATATATTCCGTTCCGTACTGCTCGGCCAGCGTTTTCTCCCCGGAGAAAAGGTTTGTCCCCAGGCCCAGCCGCTCTCCCTCGACCTTTACTCCCAGCGCAGCGAGAACAGACGGATACATATCAAAGGAATTCGCTTCTCTGTTCTTTTGATGATCTGTATCGACAACCGAATTCACAAAGCAGTTATATATCTGGTGCGGCACAGAACTATCATAATACTTCTCTACAAACGCGGCATCCATTGTCGGATGATCCCCGCTGATCACAATTGTCGTATTTTCGTAAAAATCCTGTTTCTGAATCCATTTAATAAAGGAATCCAGCTGGCTGTCGGCACAGGAGATCACATTCTTATAATTACTATTATAAGTATTCTTGCATAACTTACATTTATAACCATCCACATGATGGGTATCTACCGTCAGCATACTGAAATTGAAAGGTTCTTCCTCTTCGGCCATTTTCAGGATCTCTTCCTTTGCATAGGAATACAGCTTCTGATCCTCAAATCCCCACCAGACACGATAATCTTTCGCTATTTTCTTCTTTTCCCGTGCGGTTTTCAGATCATAAAACTCATAATCACCATGCTGTTGGAAATATAGCTGTCTCCCACCGAATTTTATATCTGATCCCACCATCAGCATTTGCCGATACCCCTCCTTTTGCAGCAGTTCGCCCAGAGAAACAGCTCCGGGTGCAAAAGAGGAATATTTCCCATAGGAATTACCGTCAATCGGAATCAAAAGCGGCAGTCCGCTCGTCTGGGCAAACAGTGCTCCTGATGTCCACGTCGTCCCATCTGATGACGTCAGGCCGCCCACTCCCTCACTCGATGAGAAGTTAATATTCTCCTTCGCAAGATCAGTCATCTTCGGAAGGAGATTTTCCTTCATCGCGCCTCCCTCGCTCTTGGAGATAAAAGAGGATTCCAATGATTCCATATAGATCCAGATCAGATTTCTCTTCTTCTCCGGATAGGTAATCTCGACCTGCCCCGGATCGACATAATTCTGTTCAATAAATTGCGAAGAGGTCATCTGTGCTTTTACATATTCCGGAACATCTAGTTCTATAGAAAAGCTGACAAACTGAACAATCCCAACCGTAAGTGCAAGCAGAGCCATCACCATCGCTACGGATCTGCAATTTCTGGCTCTCTTCCTCCATACCAGAAGAATGACGACCAAAAGAAACACGACCGCAAAAATGATAATAGCTGACCTCCACATTTCAAAGTAATCCGAAAACATGCTGTTGCTCGTCCCCTCCATAGGAACTTTGAGATGAAAAATGATCTCTTCGAGGGAAAGACCATTGAAATTTTGCAGCAAAAATTCCTTCACAGTATAAATGACACCGGCAAACACGGCGAACAATCCGGCCACAACATATAGAATCCTTCCGACACCTGAAAGCTTCGGCGTAGACTTCCTCTCCAGATAATTCTCCCACCAGGATGTGATTTCCTTCCAAAAAGTAATAATTACCATCAGGCTGAATACAAGAATCGTTGCCCAGATAGAATGCACAATATGAACGTAATCCTCCAATTTCAGTGAAACGTCTGACATCCAGCCGTAGTAAAAACAAATCATCGGATCACTGTTCTCAGAAACCATTGTCAGATCATGGCCGTTCACTTTCGCCTTTGAGAGATTCTTCTCCCATGCGATATAGCTCTTTAATTCCTTTGCCTTGTATTTTTTCACCGTCATACCAAAACGACGGATAGAAATTTCACGAATGGCAATTTCTCCCGAATCATCAAGCGGATCCAGACGAAATGTCTTAGCCTCCTCCACAATCTTCTTTGAGATCCTATATTTTACCTTTTTTTCCGAGATCGCCGCTGTCAGTTCATCCTCTGTCTTCCACTGCTCATCCGCATAATAATAAAGCGTTGCATTTCCCTCCAGCTCATCACCATAGGAAACCACCATCTCAAACGACGGCTTGTCCACGGAAAAGACTGCCAGAGCGATCATAACACCAATATAAATACAAATCATCGGAATCCCGGTAAATGGTAGGTTACATGACAGGATGTCGCCCAATCCCTTACGTTTTCTTTCATTTATTCTGTTAGCTTTCACCCTGTTATTACTCTGTTTTTTATTTTTCTTTTTCATGTACAATTCCCTCCCATGGCCTACATTATAACATTATACCCGGATCAACGGCAATATCTAATTTTTTTGATAATCTGGTATTATTTTGAAGGTATTGAAATATTGATGCAGAAGATGCCGGCAAACGAAAATAACCGCCCAGTCTACCAAACTAAGCGGTTATAATCTTATGATTATTATTGACTTTTTTACTTGCCTAAATTGTAAAGATAAGTCCTATTATTGAACAATAACATGACAAACAACTGTTTTCTCGCCCAAAGTTACTGTCACGTCCGTTTCTCCCTCTCCCACTACTTCAAGCTCTGCATATCGTTCCCCATAGATAGTGTCTTTATCCACCTTTACTACTGTTTCATCTCCACTTGTCCACAATGCATCATAGTATTTCGTTGCATCATCCGGGGTAACTGTATAATATATTTTGCTTGTCTCTCCCGGCTTTAGAACAACTTCCTTCTGATTTAGAATCAGTTTCGTTATTTCAGGTTTCGCCACTACTACATGACATGTAACACTTTGGTCGCCTATTGTCACTGTCACGTCCGTTTCTCCCTCTCCCACTGCCTCAAGTTCTGCATATCGTTCCCCATAGATAGTATCTTTATTCACCTTTACTACTGCTTCATCTCCACTTGTCCACAATACATCATAGTATTTCGTTGCATCATCCGGGGTAACTGTATAATATATTTTGCTTGTTTCATCCGGCTTTAGAACAACTTCCTTCTGATTTAGAATCAGTTTTGTTATTTCAGGTTTCGCCACTACTACATGACACGTAACACTTTGGTCGCCTATTGTCACCGTCACGTCCGTTTCTCCCTCTCCCACTGCCTCAAGTTCCGCATATTGTTTCCCATAGATAGTATCTTTATCCACCTTTACTACTGTTTCATCTCCGCTTGTCCACAATACATCATAGTATTTCGTTGCATCATTCGGGCTGACTGTATAAAATATTTTGCTTGTTTCTCCCGGCTTTAACTGCAACATAGTCTTACTTAATGTGAAAGAACGAATGATACATGGCTTGACACTAACCTGGCACTCTGCCTTTTGCTCTCCTATTTCTACAGTGACTACAGCACTTCCTGATGTAGTATGGCTTTTCAGTAATAAGTTATCATAATCTGACAATGCACTAACTACCGACGAATCGGAAGACATAAAAGAAACATCATAATATTCCATTGCGTCCTCAGGTATTGTGCTGACCTTTATGACTGCATTTTCCTCAAATCCCATCTGGACAGAATCTTTCTCTAATATAATTTTTTGTATTTGCGGTTTATTTACTGTCACCTTACATGTATATGCTTTTCCATGCACCTTTGCCTGAATACGTGCTGTCCCCACGCCTTTTGCTGTGATTTTCCCTTTACTGACCTTGGCCACAGAACCATCACTTGTTGTCCATTTAATCGAATGATGACATCCTGACAGCTCCAATTTTTTGGTCTCAGACAGCTCCATAGAGATCTCGTTCGTATTGAGTTTTGGCTCCTCCACTGTGACAAGACATTTTTTTTGCTGGTTCCCTACTCTCGCTATAATGTTTGATTTACCTTTTTTCCTGGCATGAACCTTTCCCGTGGCCGAAACAGTTGCAACCGATTTTTTTGTAGATCTCCAATTCACCTTTTGTGTTGCATTGCGGATTCGTAATTTAAATGTCTGCCCTTTCACTAACAATACCGAATACCTGTTGATTTTAATTGGTTTCGTCCTAACTCTTGTACTGGCCGAACGGGCGTTACCGCCACCACTGTTGCTATGGCCACCCGTATTCCCATAATATGAATTGCCTCCAAAACATTTCTGACAAGGTGTCAGTCCTCTGGATTTTGCATCAGACAATGTTGTGGGATAATATGTTCCGTTCCCACATTTATGTGTATGATATTTAGAACCTGTAGGGGTTATATACACCGTCGTTTCTGCCTGGACAATATCCTCTCCACAATATACGGTGCCACCTGCCGACAACAATAATATCATCGACCAAATTAAAATTTTGTACCTGAAGGCTTTCTTCTCTTTCTTCATTTTAATTCTCCATTCACATATCATTTTTGCATTTTCTCTCAATGAAAGCTTCCGATCACCCACAAAAAGCTTCACTTTAGTACACTGCGCTAAAAAAATTATATCATGACACAATAATTTCTTCAATTCTTTTTCTATAATACACATAAAAATAAGGACAACGTAAACTACCCTTATGCTTACGTTGTCCTTATTTCTTTCCGATACACCAGACAAAACATATTCCTGTATATAATGATATCATATACCGAGTTCGTCTTAATACGGTCAAGTGGAGCTGAGGGGAATCGAACCCCTGTCCGAACCCAGATCCAATGTCCTTCTACTGTCATAGTCAGTGTTTTATCATTCCCTCCGACCACCGCCCACTAACAGGCTGAAATCTTCAGTAGCTTCATAAATTTTCTGCTGCCGCAAAGCTTAAGCAACAGAGTGATCCCGCTGGTCGACACCGGTGATCCTGACGGCGGGACGTCAGGGCCGATGGGCTGCAACTAGGCAGCCAGTGCTAAATTATCTTCAGCGTTTAATTTTAAATTCGAACTTTTTACGTGGTGTCCGACCACGGACAGCTTCTCCATCTTCAATGAATCCGTCGAAACCTGTACAACCCCAAAAGATATATTGTACAGTAGCACCAAAAATGCTAGTTCGCCTACTATATCATAGTATATGAAAATTGTCAAGAAAATAGTCGCATAAGGCCTTGAAATCTTTATCTTTGCTCTACCATGAAAGCTCCCTGAATCCTTAATACAGATTCTTCACCTTAAACTGCTTCTCCGCCTCCCGGCGCTGATCCTTCTTCGCAATATCCTGACGTTTGTCATATTGCTTTTTACCCTTTGCCAGTCCAATCTCCATCTTCATCAGGCTGCCCTTGAGATAAACATTCAGCGGAACCAGTGTATATCCCTTCTGTGCAATCTGTCCCTCCAGTTTACGGATCTCGTGTCGGTGAAGCAACAGTCTTCTGGGCCGCAGGGGATCACGGTTGAATATATTCCCCTTCTCATAAGGGCTGACATGCATTCCATATACAAACACTTCTCCGCGCTGTATTCTCACAAAGGCCTCTTTGATGCTGCACTTTCCCATACGCAGTGATTTCACCTCGGTACCCGCCAGCTCAATTCCCGCCTCGTATTTATCCTCAATAAAATAATCGTAATACGCTTTCTTATTATTGGCTATTATCTTTTTTGATTCCTTTGCCATACTCCTGTCACGCCCCTTCTGTTATCATGTCAAAGCTTTTTCGCCTTCCTTCTGGCCGATTTCTTCTTCGCCCTGCGCCTGCGGTTGCGTCTCGCACTCCGCTCCGCGTCAGTCCTGCGCCGGCTCTTCTCTCCGACAGCCTTCGCTGCCATCGCTTTCTTTTCTTTCCCGCTGATACGCCTGTTCCCGCTTTCCTTTGCCAGAGACGGCATGATCACATTGCCCTCTTCATCTTCCTGATACAGGACAAAATCAACGGTACGCGTCAGCTTATCTACTCCTGCTACCAGAATCTTAATATCCTGTCCCAGCTTAAACACCTTGCCCGTGTGCTCGCCTACCATGCGGTGCAGGTCTTCATCGTAATAGTAATAATCTCCCGGAATATCTGCCACACGCACCATTCCCTCGATCGTATTGGGAAGCTCCACATACATTCCCCACGTCGTCAGCCCGGATATAATTCCCTCAAAAGCCTCGCCTACAAACTGTTCCATATATTCTGCCTTCTTCATCTTATCGACTTCGCGCTCGGCCTCCTCGGCACGCCGTTCCAGCTCGCTGGAGCGGTCAGTCACCTCCGGCAGAATTCTCTTATAATGATCCTTACGTTTATCATTCAGGCTGCCACGCAGACTCTCCTTGATAATTCGGTGAATCTGCAGATCCGGATACCGACGGATCGGTGATGTAAAATGACAATAATACTTCATAGCCAGTCCAAAATGCCCCTGACAATCCGTCGTATATCTGGCCTGCTTCATAGAGCGGAGCGCCAGACGGCTGATCAGCCCTTCCTCCGGCTTTCCCGCCACATTATTCATGAGTTTCTGTATTTCCTTTGGATGAATCTCATCCTCTTTTATCTTGAGAGTATATCCAAAATTTTCTATAAAGACACTCAGGTTCTGTATTTTTTCCATATCAGGCGACTCATGTGTCCGATACACAAACGGAGCCTCCTGCCAGAAATAGTCCTCTGCCACCGTCTGGTTTGCCATCAGCATGAATTCCTCAATGATCCTGTTTGCCATTGTCCTCTCATACTGCTTTACCTCCAGCGGCACGCCCTTTTCATCCAGCAGAATTTTCGCCTCCGGAAAATCAAAATCAATCGAGCCTTTCTTATCCCTCTTTCCCCGCAGAATTTCTGCCAATTCATACATTAACTCAAACATAGGAATCAGTTCCGCATATTCTGCGCGCTCAGCCTCGTCTCTCTCCTCAACAATCCGGTGAACGCTGTTATATGACATCCTGCGGTCCACACGGATGACAGACTCACAGATCTTGTGTCCCAACACCTCTCCTTTGCTGTCTATATCCATCATGCAGGACAACGCAAGTCTGTCTGTCCCCTGATTCAGAGAACAGATGCCATTTGAAAGCTTATGGGGAAGCATCGGAATAACACGGTCCACCAGATAAACACTGGTCCCCCGCTTCAAAGCTTCCTTATCCAACGGAGATCCCTCTGTGACATACTGACTCACATCTGCAATATGTACACCCAAATGATATATGCCATCCTCCTTTGTCAGCGTAATGGCATCATCCAGATCCTTTGCATCCTCCCCATCGATCGTTACAGTCTGCAGCTCCCGATAATCGGTTCTTCCTTCTTTCTCCTTCTCATCCACCTCGTCAGGTATCCATTCCACCTGCTTCATGACCTCATCCGAATATTCCTCCGGCAGGCCATATGTCCTGATCACAGACAAAATGTCAACTCCCGGATCATTGACATGACCGAGGATCTCTAACACTCTTCCCTCCGGCTTCCTTCGTTCATCGCCAAATTCTGTAATCTCCACTACGACTTTGTGTCCCGTGACAGCGCCCTTGCTCTCTGCCCTTGCCACATAGATATCCTTATTAAATTTCTGATTATCCGTTACGACAAAACCAAAATTGCGGCTGCGGTTATATGTCCCGACCATAATCCGGCTGCCATGCTCCAGGATCATCAGAACTTCACCCTCACGCCGCTTTCCCTCATCGGCGTCCTTTTTGATCAACACCTGCACACTGTCGCCATCCATCGCACCCTTCGTATGCGGTCCCGGAATAAAGACATCATTGTCCTCACCCTCTATCCGCACAAAGCCAAATTCACGCTGCGTAGCCATGAATCTGCCAACCCTCACATGGGCTGGCAGAGCCTTCACCTTTCCCTTTAACGTCACGGTCAATTTTCCATCCAGCACAAGGGCATCCAGCACCTCCTGAAAATCCTGCTTCTCTTTCGAGGGCACCTGCAGAACCATCCGCAGCTCTTTCACAGACATAGGACGATAGTCCTTCGACGTGACGAATCCCAGGATAACCTCTTTCTTTTGTTCCATTATTTCTTTTTCCATACCTATTTTCATTCCTTTCGTCTCATCCCATCCACAGGAATTATTGCATTTCCAGACATTGTTTCTTTACCGCATTTTCCTGCTTATCTAAAAATCGGCGCAGTATAACACTGCGCCGGTTTCTTTTTCCCATTCTCATTCCGTAAATACCGGCTGGACAGCCTTCACATGACATGTCTGAGTCGGCACTATCTGACAAAACTATGCAAAAATGTTTAAATTTAATAACAGCGAAAGAATAATAAACAAAATTGCCAAAATTCTGGTTGCCAAAATCAGTCCGCCCTCCATAGAGCGCCCTTTATTCTTGCCCCAGTATGACTCTGCCGCTCCGCTGATTGCACCAGTCAGTCCGGCCTGCTTCCCTTCCTGCATCAGTACGACTACGGTCAGTGCAACGCTGTCAATAATATAAAGAATCAATAAAATACCATGAACAATATTAATCATTTTAAATCCTCCATT
Source organism: uncultured Jutongia sp. (assembly GCA_964471335.1). Lineage (GTDB taxonomy): Bacteria > Bacillota > Clostridia > Lachnospirales > Lachnospiraceae > Jutongia. The sequence goes on along the minus strand of CAYYGS010000001.1, from coordinate 15,540 downwards.
CGCAAAAACCTTACGATTCCTGCTCTCGTATAACAAATACTAATTTGGTCTCTGCTAAACATGCTTCCCCATCATATCATAAGTGGTGTAGTATTTCAAGCATTTTTTGTCAATTCCGAAAAAACGCTGTCATCAAAAACCGCACCGATACAGGATTACTTCTTGATCAAAAGGGACTTTCCTGTCATCTCAGACGGCTGCTCCATTCCCATCACCTCGATCAGGGTCGGGACAATATCTGCAAGACAGCCACCTTCCCGGAGAGTATAAGCGTCATCATAATTTACCAAAATGAAAGGAACCGGGTTTGTCGTATGCGCTGTAAACGGAGCGCCGGTTTCGTAATCAATCATCTGTTCTGCATTGCCATGATCCGCGCAGATAAAGAGCACTCCATCCACTTTTTTGACTGCCTCTACAGCAGCCCCCACGCACTGATCAATTCGCTCTACCGCCTGAATCGCAGCAGAAATCACACCTGTATGCCCAACCATATCCGGATTTGCAAAATTAATAATAATCACATCATACTTATCTGAGGTAATTGCCGCTGTTAATCTCTCTCCAACCTCCGGCGCACTCATCTCAGGCTGCAAGTCATATGTCGCCACGGATGGTGACTTTACCAGAGAACGATCCTCGTCTCTGTTTGGTTCCTCCACACCACCGTTAAAGAAAAAGGTAACATGGGCGTACTTTTCCGTCTCGGCCAGACGAAGCTGTGTCTTGCCATTTGCCGCCAAAAACTCACCGAAAGTATTTGTAATATTCTCCTTCTTAAAGGCAACCAGCTTATTGCCAATCGTCTCATCATAATCTGTAAAGCAGACATACGTCAGAGGCATAAAGCCATTCCTGCGTTCAAACTGCTCAAAACTCTCATCACAAAATGTGCGCGTAATCTCTCTGGCACGATCCGGACGGAAATTAAAGAAGATCACAGAATCTCCTGCCTTAATCGTCGCCAGCGGTTTTCCGTCTTTCTCTATGACTGTAGGCACAACAAACTCATCGTTGACCTCTTTTGCATAGGAATCCGCAATGGCCTGCACTGCATCGGAAGCCTTCTCTCCCTCACCATATACAAGAGCACTATACGCTTTCTCCACACGCTCCCAGCGGTTATCTCTGTCCATCGCATAATAGCGCCCATGAACACTTGCAATCTGCCCTACACCAATCTCATCGATCTTTTTCTGCAGTTCCTCCACAAATCCCTTTCCGGAAGTCGGCGCCGTATCACGTCCGTCCAGAAAGCAATGTACATACACATTCTCGACCCCGTTTCTCTTTGCCATCTCCAAAAGCCCATATAAATGGGTATTATGGCTGTGAACTCCACCATCAGACAAAAGTCCATACAAGTGCAGATCAGAACCTTTTTCCTTAACATTATCCATCGCCGCCTGCAGCTCCTCATTCTCAAAAAAGCTGCCATCCTCTATCGCCTTCGTAATACGGGTCAGCTCCTGATAAATGATCCGGCCGGCTCCGATATTCATATGGCCCACTTCAGAATTTCCCATCTGGCCATCCGGAAGGCCTACATGCAACCCGCTGGCATTTCCCTTTACAAACGGACATTCCGCCATCAGCTTGTCCATCACAGGCGTATTCGCCTGCGCAATGGCATTGCCCTCCGTCTTCTCATTCAAACCATAACCGTCAAGTACCATCAAAACAACCGGTTTCTTACTCATATCCATCCTCTTTTCTTTTCACTGCAATTCTATAAACGCACCAAATAATCTAACACCGAATTATACACGAAATAAACCCGCAAGTCAAATCCCATACCGGATTATCCTGTATCTCACACCATCCTTTTCTGCATCCATCTCCCGGTACGGTAACGGCAAAACGAGATGATGAAATTGACCAGCCATCCAATCGGCACGGCAAACCACACCATATGCAGTCCCAGCACAGGCGACAGCAGCCTCGCGATCAGGACACGGATTGCCAGATTGACCAGATTTGCCACCATATATATCCGGACATCACCAGATCCCCTCAGCACCCCGTCTGTCACTGCTTTAAAGCCGATGATGGCAAAGAAGCATCCCTCAAACCGAAAACAGGCCGTTCCCGTAGCAAAAGCCTCCGCAGACTGCTCCGCATCCACAAAAAGTGATATCGCAGGACGGTATAAGCATTGTGACATCAATAGCAAAAATGCCCCGAAAGAGAGAACGATCAACAATGCCTTGCGATACCCCTCCCGCACTCTGTCAATCTGGCCCGCACCTATATTTTGTGCCGTAAATGTGGAGACTGCATTTCCTGTTGCGATCATCGGCACCACACAGAGAGATTCCAGACGCATCCCCGCCGAATATCCTGCCAGGGCAGGCGCACCAAACCTGTTTACGGCAGATTGTGTCAGAAGCATACCGATACTGACAATGGACTGTTGGATAATCGAAGGCACAGCGACCCTCATTCCCTTCGACAGCATCTTACCGTCAAATAATGCTGCTTTCCCCTCATAAGTATAGTTTCTCAATACCGCCAAAAATACTCCAAAAGAAATCACAACGGAAATTCCCTGTGCAATTACCGTCGCCGCAGCCGCTCCACCCACACCAAAATGAAATGTACCTACCATCAGCAGATCCAGTACTACATTCAGCACAGAGGAAAAGATGAGAAGACAGAGCGGGATATACGATTTTCCCAAAGCATTAAAATTTGCCGACAGCACATTATACATAAACATAAAGGGAAGTCCTGCAGAATATATCTGCAGATAATGCACTGCCTGATCATACACAACCGGTGGTGTATCAAGTGCCGATAATATCATGGGATTGAGCAGAAAGCTGGCGGATGCCAGCAGTGTACTGAACACCAAAAAGGTAATCAGAAAGGTACTGATCGCCGTCCTCATCTGCCGATACTGTCCCGCCCCCAGATACTGACTCACCAGGACAGAAGCCCCAATGCCACCGCCAATCGCAATCATGATGAAAACAGTCGTATAGGAATAAGAAGCTCCGACTGCCGCCAGAGCTTCCTCCCCAATGTAATTTCCTACGATAGCTGCGTCCGCCATATTGTAGAGCTGCTGAAACAGATTCCCTACAATCATGGGCAGAGCAAAAAGTAATAAGATCCTTCCCGGATGTCCCTCCGTAAGGTTTGCTTTCTTACTCAAGTTACACACTCCTTATCCCTGTATCTGCGGAAGCTTAGCCAGACTGGCTGCGATGTCCTCATCTGAAGGAATATAATCACTCATCTTGCCATCATTAAACTTCTCATAGGCATACATATCAAAATATCCTGTTCCTGTCAATCCAAAGAGAATCGTCTTCTCCTCGCCCGTCTCCTTACATTTCAGCGCCTCATCAATGGCTACGCGGATTGCATGGCTGCTCTCCGGTGCCGGAAGGATTCCTTCCACCTTGGCAAATTGTGTCGCCGCCTCAAAGACAGAAGTCTGTTCAACGCTGGTCGCCTCCATCAGGCCGTCATCATATAACTGTGACAACACGGAACTCATTCCATGGTAACGAAGGCCTCCTGCATGATTCGGAGAAGGCATAAAGCTGCTGCCCAACGTATACATCTTAGCCAGCGGACAGATCGCTCCCGTATCACAGAAATCATAAGCATATTTTCCTCTGGTCAGACTCGGACAGGAAGCCGGCTCTACCGCAATAAAGCGATAATCCTGCTCTCCACGCAGCTTTTCTCCCATAAACGGAGAAATCAGCCCGCCGAGATTAGATCCGCCACCGGCACAGCCGATAATAATGTCAGGTTTTACGCCAAATTTATCGAGCGCAGCCTTTGACTCTAGGCCGATAATGGACTGATGCAGCAGTACCTGTGCCAGAACGGAACCGAGTACATAGCGGTATCCCTCCTGTGACGTAGCCGCCTCTACCGCCTCGGAAATCGCACATCCCAGACTTCCGTTTGTATCCGGAAATTCTGCCAGAATCTTTCGGCCAACCTCTGTTGTAGAAGATGGCGATGGTGTAACAGACGCCCCGTAGGTCCTCATAACCTCTCTACGGAATGGCTTCTGCTCATATGATACCTTCACCATATATACCTGGCAATCCAGATCCAAAAAGGCGCATGCCATCGAAAGAGCGGTTCCCCACTGACCGGCCCCTGTCTCTGTCGTTACACCTTTCAATCCCTGATTTTTCGCATAGTAAGCCTGTGCAATCGCAGAATTCAACTTATGGCTTCCTGAAGTATTATTCCCCTCAAATTTATAATATATTTTAGCCGGTGTATCTAACGCTTTCTCCAGATAATACGCACGCACCATCGGGGACGGACGATACATCTTATAGAAATCGGAAATCTCCGTCGGAATATCAAAATAAGCCGTCTTATCATCCAACTCCTGTTTGGCCAGCTCCGTACAGAATACAGCACTCAGCTCTTCCAGCGTAATTGGCTTCCCCGTGCCGGGATTTAACAACGGCGCCGGCTTATTCTTCATATCAGCACGTACATTATACCACTGTGTCGGCATTTCCTTTTCTTCCAGATAAATTTTATAAGGTACCTCTCTTTTCTCTCCCATAACTCCAGATCCTTTCTACAATACAATAAACAACACTGTTTTTTATTGTAACATAACATAATAGCAGTATCAAGTCAAAAACAGCGCTCCCACAAAAATCAAGAGGCTGCTGCGATACAGACTTCCATCCGTCTGCATCACAACAACCTCTTTATTATTGAAAGAAACCAACAACTCGTTTATGATTAGTATTTACCAAACTCACCGTCGAGAGAAATCACCTGCTCATTGCTGTTATAGCTTCCAGATGACAAGTCGCTTGTTCCAACGCTCTGTCCTGCACCTGCAGCTAATTTGAAATGACCAAGAAGCTCTCTGAGGTTTGCAGCCTGATTTGAAAGCTCTTCGCTGGCAGCCGCACACTGCTCGCTCGTAGCAGAGTTCGTCTGTACTACAGTAGATACCTGACCAATCGCCTGATCGATCTGTGACACTGCTGTCGCCTGATCATTTGATGCTGTTGCAATGCTTCCGATCAGTTCTGCAATCTTATCAATTGCTCTGACAATCTCATCCAGAGATTTTGCAGTCTCCTCTGCAAGCTTTGTACCATGATCTACCTTGCGGATTGAATCCTCGATCATCTCTGCTGTCTCACTTGCTGCAGACGCACTCTTAGCTGCCAGATTTCTTACCTCTTCTGCTACAACCGCAAATCCCTTACCATGAATACCTGCACGTGCTGCCTCTACTGCTGCATTCAGCGCAAGAATATTTGTCTGGAAGGAGATATCATCAATCGTCTTAATGATCTTGGAAATCGTCTCAGAAGACTCATTAATATCATTCATCGCATCAATCATGGACTTCATCTGATCATTGCCATCTGCGGCTCTTCCCTTGACATCATGTACCAGAGTATCTGCTTCGTTTGCCTGAGAAGCATTTGCTTTTGTACGCTCTGCGATCTCATCCATAGATGCTGTAACCTGCTGCAGGGCGCTTGCCTGCTCTGTAGAACCCTGTGCTAATGACTGGCTGGCATTTGCCACCTGCTCTGCACCAATTGTAACCTGCATAGAAGATTCATTGATATTACCCAGTGTTCTGTTATTGTCCTCAACAAATCTCTTAATCGCCTGTCCCAATACATCCTTGTCACTACGCGGTGTTACATCTACTGTCAAATCACCATGAGAAATGACTTCTGTCATATGTGTCTGCAGCTTAATTGCATCTGCCATCTGCCGGAACTCATCCATCAACTGTCCCAGGTCATCATCATTTATCTTCGTACAATCCACATCGACATCACCAAGCGCCAGCTTTCTGGAAGCCTCTGACAGCTTTGCGATCGGAGCGGCAATCTGATATGTCAATGAAACACAATATGCGATCAGAAGAATAAAACTGAGAACACAAATTGCAAATAAAACTGTGGACAGTATATTTACTTCCCTGTTGATTCTGTCAGATTCTTTATCTGATGCATCAGCAAGTGCATCTGACAATGACTCCAGTACTTCCTGTGCCTTTGTTGACGTCACAACACCGTTAGTAATCAACTCATTCTCTGCCCCGGACGTATTATTGGAATTTACAAAACTTTTAATCTTTTCCACGGAAGCAGAATACTCATTCAGGCAGGCTTTTACCTCATCAATGCCATTCTGAATCTCCTTACTGTAATCGTCCTTATGTGCATCCAGAGATTCTATATCCTCGAAAGCCAGATCAATCTGCGCCTCAATATCTTTCATAGCCTCCTGCTGCTTATCTTTTTCACTTGACTCATTATACATGTAAATCATATTACGTGTATCTATCTTCGCCTGATTAAATTTTATGAAACAGTCACTCAAAGTTGCTTTTCCATCACCATAGACAGAATAGCGCTTATTTTGTGCCTTGTTTGTGATGGTCAAAACTGCAATGCCCACAATAGCAATCACCACAATAATAATCAGTGCTAACACGCTAAATAAGGTTAACTTATTTCTTACTTTCATGTTTTTGACAGAAACTTTCTTCTTCATGACTTATACCTCCGTTTTATTCTTCTTCCTCTTTCTCTTGCATTTCCTCAATTGCCTCTAAATCCTCGTCCTTAATCAATTTCTCCGGATCGATCAACAACTTTACCATATCACCCGTCCGCGCCAGTCCATAGACATATTTGTTATGCTCCCTGTCTCTGTTTCCCAACGTAGGCGGCGGCATGATATCATCATCCCAGATCGTATCTACAGCAGCAATCTTTTCTACGATCAATCCTATCACCATGGATTTTACATTGATTACAATGATACATGTTCTGTCCGTATATTCTATTGGTTCCATCTTGAAACGTACGCGGACATCAATGACAGGAATGATCTTGCCGCGGAGATTGATTAATCCCTTTATGTAATCTTCCACCTCCGGGATCGCCGTGATCGGCTGCACCCCGATGATCTCGTTTACATAGCTAATGCTTATGCCGAAGAACTCTTTCCCCGTCTGGAATGTCATGTACTTTCCCTTCTGGGCGTCTTCGTTCTGGGCTTCCTCATCCAGCATTTCTTCCTTGTTTTCTTCTGCCATATGCTAACTACTCCTTTCTTCTTCCTGTATCCATCCGGCAATATCCAGGATCAACGCAATACTTCCGTCTCCCAACTGGGTACAGCCAGACAGGCCATTCACCTTCTTTATATAGGAAGGAATCGGTTTTACCACGATTTCCTGTTCCTGCAGAAGCTTATCAATCAAAATGCAGATTTGCTTACCCTCGTGTTCCAATACCACCACAATGCCGTCATCCACTTTGTCCTCTGAATCCGGCAGCTGATATCTCTCATTCAGGCGCATAAACGGATAGCACTCGCCCCGCAGAACAATATACTCTTCTCCGTCCGGTTCCTGAATAATGGTATCCTCCTTTACCTGAACAAATTCCTTAATGGAAGCTGTTTCCATTACAAAGGAAGATCCTCCCACCTGTACCACAATGCCATTAATGATCGCCAATGTCAACGGAATCACAAGGGTCATCTCTGAGCCGAAGCCCTCTTCGCTGGCAATGTCAAGTCTACCGCCGATCGACTGGATATTTTTAACTACAACGTCCATACCCACGCCTCGGCCGGAATACTCCGTAACCTCCTCCTTCGTTGAAAATCCCGGAAGAGTAATAAAACGGTATATCTCCTTATCTGTAAAATCAGTAATCGCTTTATCCCCAATCAGCCCGTTGGCTAATGCCTTTTGATAAAGCTTCTCCTGATTCAGTCCCTTACCATCATCCTTTACGCTGATATATACTTTGCCGCCTTCATTCTTGGCTTCCAGAGTAATCTTACCCTTACCCATCTTGCCATTCTGAATACGTATCTCAGGACTCTCCTCAATACCATGATCCACAGAATTCCTCACCAGATGCATCAACGGATCCGAGATGTGCTCGATAATATTCTTATCCACCTCCGTATTTTCACCGATGACCTCCAGCTCGATATCCTTGCCCAGCTTTCGGGAAACGTCAAAGACAATCCTCTTCATCTTTTGAAATGTATTCGTCAGCGGCATCATACGCATAGACATGATGACCTCCTGCAGCTCCGTCGTAATCTTCGAAAGCTGCGCCGCCGATTTTTGGAAATTACTCAGCTCCAGTCCCGGCACCTTTAAATCAGAGTTCTGAAGCACCGTCGCCTCTGCGATCACAAGCTCACCAATCAAATCCATCAGAGCATCCATCTTCTGGACATTCACACTGATGATACTCTGCTGCTTTGGCTGGTTCTTTGCCAGCACCTTACCCTTACCGGCCTCCTTGGATTTAACCACATAATCTCCAGGCTGTATTGCTTTTTCTTCCTTCTTTTTCTCCGCTGGAGGCTCCTCTGCCGGCGCCCCCGCCACGTGGTTTATCTCTGCCAGTCCCTTTCCAAAGGTTGCCATATCAATCTGTTCAAAATCGATTGTGTCAACCTCCGAACTGTCGATCAGTGCTATAATCTCTTCCTTATCGCTTTTCGTCTGTAAAAGCATATGGAAGCCCTCAGCCAATATTACATCTGCACTTTCCTCATTAGAAATAATATCGTCAGGGGTATACAACAAATCCTCCGCTATTTCTTTCAAAGCATATGTCGCAGAATATGCACGAATATTACTCATCATCGTATCATTGCGATAATGAATACCGATTCGATAAAATCTGCTCTCATCGCTTGCTACCGGAGCAATGTAAAATTGCTTTGGCTCTTCGCTTTTATTAGCCCTTGGAATCCGAATTCCCTGCTCCTTAATCTCACCCTTTAAACGGGTCAGAAATTCATCCAAATCCGCTAAAAGCTCCTTCTCATCACCGTCAGAATCCTCTCCGCTCTTGATCTTATCAAGCTCTCCCGTGATAAAATCAGAAACCGCCAGGACTTTTTCTACCAGTTCCAGATGAGGTACATTCTCTGGATGAGATTCCCGCAAATAATAAAACACATCTTCCAGCTTATGGGCAATTTTCGTGATGTTTTCATACATCATAATTCCTGATGAGCCTTTTATCGTGTGCATAATGCGGAAAATTTCATTGATATCGGCATCGTCAAAGCATTCTTCATCCTGTTTTTCTAATATAATGCCTTCAAGTTTTTCCAAAAGCTGTGTGCTCTCGTACAAAAACATATCCAGCATACCATCTGCATTATATTCCTCTGACATACTTCCTCCACTTCCCAGGGACATCTCCTCTCCTGCTGGATCAAATCAGCCCCAGTTTTTTTAATACCTTATCAAACTTATCCACATCAATCGGCTTTCCCGAATACGCTTCGCATCCCAACTCAAACGCTGTCTTAACATTGCGTTCCTCATTCAGCGCAGTCGTCATGATCACCTTTACCCGCTGATCCTTCGCAATTTTTCTCTGTTCCTCGATGTCACGAATCGCCTTCAGTACCTGATAGCCATCCAACACCGGCATCATGACATCCAGACAAACCAAATCATAAGGCTCGTCATCCTCCAGAGCCATCATAAAAGCATCTACCGCTTCTTCGCCGTCTACTGTCACATCACACTCTCCATATTTTGACAGGTGATTGTCCATAAACTTTCGACTGGCAAAATCATCCTCCGCCAATAGTATTTTCATTTGACTCTACTCCTTTCCTTATTTTTGTATGCTTAACAGGTTGTATACCTTTCCTGCAATTGCCGTTAACTCCAACTGGTATTGTACTGCTCCAATATCATATGCAACCTTGGGCATACCATATACCACACAGCTTGCCTCATTCTGCCCGATCGTCTGTGCGCCCGCCTTGCGCATTTCCAGAAGTCCTTTCGCTCCGTCGCCTCCCATTCCTGTCAGAATGACACCGACCGCCTTCTTTCCTGCAACCCTGGCAACAGAATTAAACAATACCTCTACGGAAGGACAATGTCCGTTGACTTTGTCCGTGCCGCTGCACTCAACCTGATAGATTCCTCCTACCTTAACAACTTTCATATGTCTGTCGCCCGGCGCAATCAAAACCTGCCCCTGCAGGACCTTATCTCCTGTCTGCGCCTCCTTCACTGCCACCTCGCACTGGTTATTCAGACGCTCTGCATACATTTTCGTAAATCCCGGCGGCATATGCTGTACAATAACCACCCCGGGAATATCCCTGTGAAAATGTTTGACCACATCATAAATCGCCTCCGTGCCTCCCGTCGATGCACCAATCGCGACAATGCGGTCAGTCGCTGCAGCTAAAGCCTTTCCAACATCACCGGTATCGACTCTTTTCAGACTGCCTACCTTTGCCGTTGAAGCAATCTTCACCTTCGTCACAAGCTCCTGACGGAGAAATCTCCCCAGCTGTTCCCTGTTAAGATTAGAAGGTTTATTCACAAAATCAACCGCACCGGCCTCCAACGCATCAAACACCGCACCATTCAGTGAACTGATCATTACTACAGGAAGAGGATACTGCGGCATCAGCTTCTTCAAAAATTCTATTCCATTCATCCGCGGCATTTCCACATCCAGCGTCATAACATCCGGCTTGTAACGGAGTATAGCATCTCTCGCTTCATATGGATTGCCTGCCTGTGCCACCACCTGGATATTCGGGTCAGAGTCCAGACTCTGTACCAGCAAATTCCGAAACAAAAGAGAATCATCTACCACAAGCACTTTTATTGGTCTCATATATTCCCTCCATACTTGATGTTTTATTTTCTGTAAACAGAGGGCTGCACATACTGAAACTGGGTTTTATTTCTATTCAAACCTTCTGTCGTTCCAATAAACAAATAACCGCCCGGTTCCATAAAATCATAAATCCTCTGTATCAGGTCATATTTCTTATCATCTGGAAAATAAATCATAACATTCCGCAAAAAAACAACATGAAACTTCTTGCGGAACGGCAGAGGATTCATCAAGTTAAACTGACGGAAAATCACCTCATTTTTTAATTCATCCGTCGCCCTGTATTCCTCTGGACTGATTGCATTGAAATAACGCTTCTTCCACTTCGGCGGAAGAGGCTCGATCTGCTCCTTCAGGTAAACCCCCTTCAAAGCATGCTGCAGAACTTTTGTTGAAATATCCGTCGCCAGCACCTTCGTATCCCACTGCTTGTGCTCTACACCAAAATAGTCCATCAACAGCATTGCAAGCGTATATGGTTCCTCTCCCGTAGAGGATGCAGCCGACCAGATTCGCAGATCCTTACTGCCTGCCTCAGACTTATGCAATTGTGGAAGCACCACCTGTCTGAGATAATCAAAATGTACACTCTCACGCATAAAATATGTATGATTGGTGGTCAGGACATTGATCAGGTTCTTCGCCTCTTCTCCATTTGGATCGTCCTCCACCTTTGACATGTACTCATTATAATTTGCGTAACCATTACGCAGAATATAATTTTCCAGACGTCCCGCTATTAGTACTCTTTTTTTACTTAAATCAATCCCGTAATGTTTTAAAACATAAGAAACAATTCGATTAAATTCACCATCTGTTATCACAACGAACCTCCATACATCTCTGTCGTAATAAAACGGCAAGTTTTTCTTTTCTGCATGATTTCCTCATTCTCTAAAACTACAAAACCATGATTCACTGTAAAATATACTCCAATGGATTTTATAATAGCCCCTTTTACTCATTTTGTCAATATTTAACTGGCTTGAATCAAGACAACCACCTGAAATTTCCCACCTTAAGATTCATCGCATCTCCTTTGATGTGACAACGAATAATCATGGCTGAAATGTGATTTGATAAATCTGTTGGTAAATATTTCAAGCGGTTGCCTCGTTCTAGGTTCTATTCGCACCTACTCCATGCCGGCGCTATTTGATTCTTTCTATCTTTCATCTGCTTCCCGGAGCAAAATACCCCGCCGAAAATAATCCCGATCCACACGGCCGGCAATCCCTTTGACACGGCCTTTATCCGTATACTGCCAGCCACACCAGTTACTCCACGGATTTTCCATATCCGGTCTGGACACCCCGTATTGCGCGATCCAAAGAGGATATTCATGCAGCCGGTCATCATCAAATATTCTCGACGCATTTTCCGCATCACTGTAAAGCACCGGCCTGTATCCGATTCTAGACTCTAACTCCCGCAAAAACCGCAGTGAAATATTGCGTATCTCCTGACGACTCAGATCCCCAAACACCTCAAAATCCATAGCGGCTTTTGCATGCTGATGCTTCTCTCTGATTTTCTCATAGAAAAAGTCAGCTTCCTCCTTTGCCTCCTCCAGATTTCTCGCCATCACATAGTGATAAAAACCAATCCGGAGCCCTTCTTTGTCCGCCTCACGATAGTTCCGCTCAAACTCAGGGTCTACAATATCACGCCCCTGTGTCGCCTTGATATAGACAATACGAATGCCTGCCTCCCGCACCTTACGGAAATTAATCCTGCCCTCCCAATGACTCACATCAATACCATCCCAGTCTCTTCTCATAATGTACCTCCATCCCGCATTTATTACGGCTTTTCTTTATCTTATGCACTGGGATTTTACTATTGCATAATCAAATGGAATATTTGAATTTGGCATTGCTCCTGCCCCTTACTATTCTTTATATCCCTCCAAAAGATTTTCATCTATTTTCTCTTTTATCTTTCCATCCAAACTATTATAATCATATTTTTCCGCATATAATACAGTATCATATTTTGCCTCAACATCAATTTTACTGAATATATACTGAATTTCAAAAAGATTATCATCTGTTGTTTTGTTGAATATGTTACCCTTCACACGAAAACTTTTTGGAACATATATTTCACCATCCTCCTCTTTCTTTAATCCGATAAGCACAGATTGATCTATATTGGTAATTGCATATGGATATACGCATGTATTTGTTACCAAATCCTTAATAACAAAATATCCCTCTACTATAAATTTACCCAAATCTTTTAAGTTTTCACTCTTTTTCAAAGCCGTCGGCAATGGATATCTCTTTCCAAAAAACAGCTGATTGGATTGTAATCGTCCACTCTTTGCAAGATTATAAAATTGCGACGAACTCAATGGTGTTCCAACACCTGTAAGATGTAGATAATTATCTGTTCCGTAATACATTTCGAAACATTGATTTTCAAAAATATATAGATAGTACCGACCAGCTAACTGCGTAGAATAGATCTGAGCATTTGCTATAACATTATTTCTTACAATATTTATCTTGTCCTGTAGCGTCATTTATCCTCCTATGTAAAAGGGCAGCTTGCCTAATCCAAGCTGCCCTAACAATTTTTAATTATGAGTGTTTTATCCTGGTTGTCAGGCTCGTTACCCATCTTGGTAACTCATGTGTTACGGTCATTCTTCTACCAGCCGTATTGGTCAAGCACACTCTCTGCTTTGGAGCTCGCCATCCATCTTGATGACTCATGTGTTATGGAAGTTTACCCTGTTCCATATCCAGTTCAACTTTTACGTGTCTCCACACGAAAAACATTACTGCTTTCACTTATATTATATCCAATTTGTCATAAAAATCAACCAATTTCGCAATATTTTTAAGCGAAAAAAAACTTCTGTTCAGAAAAAATGGGGAAAGACAAATTATATAATTCGCTATACTTTTTATGATTATCCTGTTATAATTATAAAAAATCATGAAAGATAGAAATGGAATATCGATCGATTGGAAAGAAGGAAAAAAATATGTGTAAAAAAACAGCAAGACTCTCATTGCTCATTTTAATGTTTATCGTAGTGGGAACGTTTGTGCTGCCCAAACCAATGGTATGTGATGCAAAGTCGGAGTTGAAATTTACCCACACAAAAGAAAAAAATAAATCCGATGTAAAAGCATTAAAGAAAATAATCAGAGAAAACCTCTGGAAGGATTGTCAATCAATCGAATTATACACAGATTTTAACAGTTCAATATATCAATGGAATGCTAAGGGACGTTTGGTAAGATTTAAAACGGATGGCTATCCGGCTTTGAAAGGTAATGTGTCATTTTCTAAATTGAAAAAACTGGAGTACCTGTCAGTTCGGTCTGGACGGGCTGGAAGTTTGAGGGGCTGGATAAAAAGTCTGAATATAAAAGGCTGTACATATTTAAAATACCTGAAATGTTCCAGAAATCGATTAACAAAATTAGACACCTCTCGTAATAAGGATTTGCATACGCTGATCTGTACTGATAATCAATTAACAAAATTAGATACCTCTCGTAATAAGGATTTGCATACGCTGACCTGTACTGATAATCAAATACGAATATTGGATCTTTCTGAAAATAAGTCTTTAGAAACACTAGATTGTAGGGAGAACAATCTTAGATATTTATTCAATATCTCCAGTTGTAAAAACTTAAAATATTTATATGTGGAATATAATTATTTGTGTGGCAAGCTTGATTTATCCAAAAATTCAGCACTTAAGATACTGTATTGCAGGGGTAATAAACTGAATAGTTTAGATGTTTCGTCTAATACAGCATTGAAATTTTTGGAATGTGAGAATAACAAGTTGAATAGTTTAAATGTTTCTGGTTGTAAAAAGTTAGAATTTTTATCTTGTTCCGATAATAAGTTGCGTAAAATAGATTTAACAGATAATACAGCATTAAAGTCTTTAAATTGTTCCGATAATGTTTTGGAAAATATAGATTTAACAGGTAATATAGCATTAGAGTCTTTAAATTGTTCCGGTAATATTTTGGGAAATATAGATTTAACAGGTAAAACAGCATTAAAGTCTTTAAATTGTTCTGGTAATGAATTAAAATATCTGGATGTTTCTGCCTGTGCAGAATTAGAATCTTTGGAGTGTAATAAAAATCAAATCATTAATCTGAATCTCATGTCTAATACAGTATTGGAAAATTTATGTTGTTCCGATAATAAGTTGTGTAAAATAGATATTTCTGCCTGTAAATTATTGGAGAGATTATACTGTGAAAATAATGTTTTGGAAAATATAGATTTAACAGGTAATACAGCATTAAAGTTTTTAATTTGTTATTCTAATGCATTAAAAGACTTAGATGTTTCTGTCTGTACAGAATTAGTAACTTTATGGTGTTATAATAATCAAATCATTAATTTGAATCTCATTAATAATAAAGAACTAAGTAGTCTTCGATGTGATGATACAGTTGCGATTGTTCGATAATAGCCAGATTAATAGTAATAAGAAGAAAAAATTAGAATTATTTTCGGCAAATGGCATAGCTTCATAAACGATAAACCGGTTCCGATAAACATTTATCATTGACAGATTTTATCATTGGAATTATAGTAAAGAAGGACGGAAAACCAGTACGGTCGTCCGTCCTTTTAATAATTAGAGCATGTAGTTAAAGTGTCAAAAGGTACACCTTTTGACACTCTCAAATCATTCTAATCCCTTATTATATATTGATTCATCCCCTTGCTCTGACCGCATTTCACGCAGCCTCCGATAGAAAGTTGATTTACTCATTTGACATTTTTCCAGAACATCATCTATTTTGATATTTCCACGTTCCCATGCCTTTACTATGCTTTTAAAATTATCCGGCGCTTTAGATTCCGGTCTGCC